>JAXHSX010000115.1:0-16653 GCA_034190625.1 Chloroflexota bacterium | reverse complement strand
TTAAGAACTTCTTCATGTCTCGCCAGGTATGTATACAGGCAATAAATATAAGAATCGCCGCTATGAAACACAGAACCAGTCCCGGTAAATTGTCGCTAATCCCAACGACAAGAGCCCCGATTATCAATGCAACAGCTAATCCTGCCAGTATAAATGATATTTTCCGACTTCTTGTAGCAGTTAGCATTTCTTTGTTCCTTGTTTTTTTTACTTCTCTCTTTGGATTACTCTCCTAATTATACGCTCTGACGGACACAAACACCCCATTTCTTTCAGTTTTAAAAGCCTGGAAACTAATCCATTCTGGATTGCCAGGGGATACAATATGAGTAGCCAGCTAGCAGATTTTGGGACTCCATTTTTTTATCTTGACCTTCTGCCAGGGTAAGTTAGTACTGTGATAGAATACCGGGTAAATGTTCTATATTCTTTATGGACAGGATGATTTTTCCCTTCACCGGGCTTTGGGGAAAATCAAAGCTGACCTGGGTGACTCAGAAATGTTAGCGGTTAATACCAGCAGCCTGGATGGTCCTCGTCTGACTTTAAACGAACTTAAAAACCAATGCGGTGCAATTCCCTTTCTATCCTCATATCGCCTGGTCATAGTTGATGGACTGTTACAATGTTTTGAGCCCAGTCGGGGCAAGTCGCAACCTGTTAAAGGCGCTAGAAAATACGAGAATAAACTGAAGGAATGGCAGGGTCTAGTTTCCTACATCAAGCAAATTCCAGAGACCACTGTATTGATTCTAGTTGATGGTAAGATAAAGGGACCCAATCCATTGTTGAAGAAGCTTTCACCATTAGCTGAAGTGAAGAGGTTTCCTTTGCTGCAATGGAAGAATTTGAGGATGTGGATAGAACATAGAGTAATAGAAGAAGGAGGCAGTATCACTCCCCAGGCTGTGAGTCTGCTTGTTAAATTCATAGGTGGCGATTTATGGGCAATGGACAATGAAATCCAGAAACTGGTTCTCTATAGCCAAGATCGTCCCATCAGTGAAGATGATGTCAGGCAACTGGTAAGCTATACTCAGGAGGCTAATATCTTTGCGATGGTAGATGCAGTGGCCGAAGGTCGAACCGAGTTAGCACAAATGACGCTTCACCGGCTCTACCAGGATGGTGTTGTACCAACCCATATCCTGGCTATGATTACCAGGCAATTCCGCTTAATAGCGCTAGCCAAAGATTTGGAACAGGGGTTATCCTATCAGCAGATTCAGGATAGACTGGGTTTAAATGCAGGCTATGTCCTGGATAAAACGCTTGCTCAAGCCAAATTGTATAAGCTTGAAGGTATAAAACAGGTTTATGATAAGCTCCTGGAAACCGACACATCCATTAAAACCGGCAAATATACTGATAAGCTAGCTCTTGAGCTTCTAGTTGCTGAGCTCAGCGTCCTTCAACTTTAATACAATCGTTATACCCCATGTCACCCTGAGCGAATCGAATGTCTTGAAAAAGAGATGAGATTCTTCGCTCTGCTCAGAATGACAGAGAGGTGAGCAGCTATATTTAGGGCAAATTGATATTGGTATCTGTAGAGCTCTTTGACACTGGCTGACCCTCCTCCATTCTAGGAGGATTATTGCCGAAATAGATCTTGGTGTGAGGCCAGGGAATCTCGATTCCTTCCTTGTCAAAGGTTTTTTTAAGACGAAGCCGTAACTCTCCCATCGCATCCCACTGACGCGACGGTTTTGTGTCTCCGAGTATTTTAATGTCGATTCCAGAGTCTCCCAAGTTATCCACTCTGAGTACCTGTGGTATATTGACAAAGTCTGAGTGCCATTTGGGGTCTTCGGCCAGTTCTTTGCACACCTTATTTATCACTTCGATAACATGGTCGAGGTCTTCTCCATAAGCTACCGAGATATTCATGTTTACCCTGGCATAGCCCTTAGTAAAATTGCTGGCTATCTTAATTGCACTATTGGGTATGGAATGCACTGTGCCATCGAAATCCCTGAGAACAGTACGTCTTAAGTTTATTTCCTCAACTGTTCCACTAATGGCAGCAGCTTGGATCCAATCTCCTATCCTATATTGATCTTCCAACAGGATGAAAACACCGTTAAGAATATCCTTGATCAAACTCTGGGCACCAAAACTAATAGCGATGCCTACAATGCCAATGCCTGCCAATGCTGCGGTAATGTTCACTCCAAACTCAGGGAGTATGGTGAAAATAGCGATAATAACAATAATGATTGTGCCGGTATTAACAAAAAACGAGGATAGAGTAGTGGCTCTCTTTTCAATTTCTTTCTTAGATTGCTTTCTCCTTCCTTGTGCCACTGTTCTTTTAACTAAGAGAGGCGCGAAATGGCGAAGCAAGAAGTATAAAGTGACAGCAATAATGATGATAACGAGAACACGGATGCCATGTGTTGTTAGCCAATCAATCACACCATGCGTGGTAAGCCAACCCATCATACTTATTTCCTCATCTGTTGTTTAGTAGAGATGTTTATACTAGCATAGCTGAGGTTACGACTCAATAATGATTTTAAAATCGTAAAAAAGTTGCACAAATCCGAGATTTTGTATAGGCTTATTTCCATGTCTGACCTAGACCTATCTGACCAAGGAAATGAGGCTGAGAAATACTATCATAATCTTGTAGCTTTGAGTCGAGTCTCGGCAGCAATTAGTGGGCTGCAGGATCTGGACACTATTCTCAGGATTGGCTTGGATAACGTACTTAAGATCATGAACGGAACCATTGGAGGCATCATGCTTCTAGATGAATCGACTCAGACGATGTCTTATCGTGTCTATCACGGTTTGTCTACCAAATATGCTGAAGAGATGCACCTTAGACTTGGTGAAGGGATAGCGGGAAAGGTAGCTCAAAGCGGCAGGTCAACACTGCTGGAGGACATATCCTCGGACTCAAGTGCCGCTCGCCCTGATCTCATAAGTCTGGAGAGTTTAAAGGCATTCATCAGTGTTCCTCTGCGAGCAAAAGATAATGTTCTAGGAGTGGTGAATGTGGCCAGTTGTATGTCACATCACTTCACTAAAGAAGACATGCATCTCTTGCATTCGATTGGGGATCAACTTGGCATAGCTATCGAGCAGGCAAGGCTATATAAAAGGTTGAACGATGCCAGGGAAAGATATCAAATACTGCTGAGACAAGCATTGACTATTCAAGAAGAGGAGCGAAAAAGGATCGCCAGGGAGTTACATGATGAAACCAGCCAAGATCTCACTGCCTTGGCGCTTAACCTGCAGGCAGTAACCGAGATGATGGAAATGGACAGCGTCGAAAATACTGAAATCAAGGCGATGTTGAAAAAAACTCACACCATAGCAGTTCACGCAAGTGCCGAGGTAACCAAGATTATAAGAGAACTTCGCCCCACTTTGTTAGATACATTGGGACTACCCGCTGCTGTTCGTAACCTTGCCGAGACTAACCTCGTTCCCAAAGGCATTAATGTATCTACAGAATTAAAAGGAATGGATCGACGTTTGTCTCCAGAAACTGAGTTGTCGCTTTTCCGCATTGTGCAAGAAGCTATGAGCAATGTTGTGAAGCATTCGGAGGCGAAAAGCGCCACTATTTGCTTAGAATGCGATGCTAATAAATGTGTTTTACGTGTTGAGGATGATGGGAAGGGATTCAATGTAAGCGAGATTACAAGTATTGACCAGAAAGGGCGTGGCGCCGGTCTGTTTGGCATGAAAGAAAGGGTAACCGCAGCAGGTGGCAAGTGCACTATCGAGTCTAAACTTGGACAAGGGACTAAAGTCATTGCCAAGGTTCCGATAGTCAGGAGTATAACCCATGCAGAAGATAAAGCTGCTGGTAGTGGATGATCATACTATCGTGAGGGATGGTATTTGCGCTTTACTGGCTCTGGCTGCTGATATAGAGGTCGTTGGTGAGGCAGCAAATGGGATGGAGGCACTGAAGAAAGTAAGACAGCTTACTCCCGATGTAGTACTCATGGATATAGCTATGCCTATCATGGGTGGATTGGAGGCAACACGCAGGATACACAAGGAATTCCCTCGGGTAAAAGTACTAACACTCACTCAGTATGATGATGAAGAGTATGTGTTCCCTGTTATCGAAGCTGGAGCCCGCGGTTTTATTAGTAAGACAGCAGCATCATCAGAGCTTGCCTCGGGCATCCGCTCTGTTCACCATGGCGATTCTTTTTTATCTCCATCTATAGCCAAGGTACTGGTCGAGGGCTATCAAAAGGGAGCTAGTGTAAGAGCGAATTGCGATCCCTACCAACAGTTGACAAATAGGGAGAGGGAGATACTCAAGCTGTTGGCAGAAGGATACACTACTCAAGATATAGCGAATATGTTGGTGCTCAGTCCCAAGACTATAGAGGGACATAAAACTAACCTCATGGCTAAACTTGGTATCCACAATCGTACTGACTTAGTAAAATATGCCTTGCGTAAGGGCATAATCACTGTTTGACGCTTATTACATCCTGCTTACTAGTAGTGCAGTTGCGTCCTCTTCAAATCACCTGCCGTTGGCAATACCTTTGAACTTAATAAACAGGGGACTCGTACTGCAAAATCAGGGTTAATACCCCCCTATATTCAAGGTAAAGACCTCTATGCTCTTTGGCAAATATTGCTTATCTTTATATTAGTTGATTGAAATAAACTGGCAAAACTTAGCAGCCAGAGAGGAGGTCACAAATGGAAAAGAGGGTTAAAGTTGCGGTCATAGACGATGAACTTGAATTTCTGTTAGCCTTGCAGACGACACTAGAAGATAAATTATTGCAGGTTACTACTGCCAGCACCAAGGTAGAAGCACAGGAAAGAATCAAGGTGGGAGAGCCTGATGTTGTTATCTTGGGCACGCTGACCCCTCGCGGAGAGGCATTCTCGTTGCACAAATGGCTGAAACAAAATCCGCGAACTAAGGACTTGCCCATTGTGGTGATCGATGCTCCGCTTGAGAAGCGTCTTATAAGTGGGTGGAGCATGGATGAGGGAGTGCAAATGGAGGCTGAAGAATATCTAACCAAGCCAGTTGAACCAGCATCACTCGTGCCTCTAATCCAGACATTATTGGAGAGAGTAACTAAGCGGATAAAAGTGCTCATAGTAGATGACCATACTGTGATCAGGGATGGCATTCGTGCTGTGCTCACGCTGCAAAAAGACATTTCGGTAGTAGGTGAGGCTATGGATGGAAAAGAAGCAGTAGACAAGGTCATACAGCTTTTGCCTGATGTGGTGGTAATGGACATAGTCATGCCTGTAATGAATGGGCTGGAAGCAACTGAACAGATATGCAAGAGATGTCCTGAGACTAAAGTTTTGATGCTGACACAGTATGATGATGAAGAGAATGTCGTGATGTCTGAGCAGGTAGGGGCATATGGATTTATTCCCAAGAGAGCAGCTAGTTCACAGCTCCTCGCCGGTATCAGAGCAGTAAACAGAGGAGAACACTTCAAGCATTCTTTCACTGCATAAACAGTGGTTAGGGAAAAGCAATTGTAGCCAAAGTAAATTTCTAAAAATGTTCGTTGAGGATTCTAGTTTGCAGCCAATAACAATTACGCTTAATGGACGAGAGGTAAGTGGTCAACCGGGAATGAGTATCCTGGGATTAGCACAAGAATCCGGCATAGATATTCCTACACTCTGCCATGACTCTCATCTGTCCCCAATTGGTGCCTGTCGTGTCTGTTTGGTAGAAGATGAACGAACCGGTGCATTGATGGCGTCTTGCGTAACTCCTATAGCTTCAGGAATGGCAATCAATACCCATTCCGCTCGAGTCATAGAGCACCGCAAAATCATAGTTAAGTTAATGCTTGCCAGCCATCCTGATTCCTGCTTGATATGTGACAAGGGAAACCACTGCCAGCTACGACAAATTGCCTCGGATATGGGAATCGGATTAGTGGAGTTCCAGAGAGTTCCCCAGATGGCCACTATCCAGGAGCTTAACCCCTTTCTTGAAAGGGACCTAAGCAAGTGTATTTTATGTGCCAAGTGTATTAGAGCGTGCCAGGAGCTAGTTGTTGAGGGTGCTATTGACTATTTTCAGCGAGGATTTACTACCAGACCGGCAACGTTGAACAATTTGCCACTGGAGAACTCCGAGTGCACTTTCTGCGGAACTTGTGTGGCGCTGTGTCCCACAGGTGCGCTTATGGAAAGGGGAAAGCCATATAGGGGAACGTCTAAAACCACTGTTCAAACAACCTGTCCTTTCTGTGGCTGTGGATGCAGTATTTGCCTGGAAGTAAAGGATGACCGCGTAGTGCAGGTCACACCATGCAAAGAAGGTTTGGTGAATAATGGCACCCTTTGTGTAAGGGGAAGCTATGGCTGCGATTTTATACACAGCCTGGACAGGTTGACCAAACCATTGGTCAAAGTGAATGATAGTTTTGAGGAGATATCATGGGAACAAGCACTGGAACTGGTGGCTACTAGATTTAAGAAGATACGTGATGAACATGGCTCTAATAGTCTGTCTGTCCTTGGTTCTTCCAAATGTACTAACGAAGAGAACTACATGTTACAAAGATTTGCCAGATGTGTGCTGGGTACCAACAATATCGATAATAGCGGTCGCTTGTATAACTCCGCCAACCATGCAGGTCTTGGTTCCTCTATCGGATTCTATGGCACTACAAATTACCTTAGTGATTTAGAGCAAGCAGAGGTGATAATGGTTATTGGGGCCGATCCTTCTTCCTCTGCCCCGATTGTCGGCTATGCCATAAAGCGCGCCGTTAAATGGCAAGGTGCCAAGTTATTATTAATAGATCCTCGGCAAACGAAGATCTCTTCATTTGCACACCTGTGGTTACAACCTAAAGTTGGCAGTGATGTGGCTCTTATGAATGGCATGTCAAAGGTAATTATCGACGAAGGCTTACTGGATGAAGAGTTTGTGGCCAGAAGAACGGATAATTTCGAAGCATTTGCCGAGAGTCTGAAAGAGTATACCCCTGAATACATTGAAAAAACCACCGGTGTTACGATAGAGGAAGTTCACGAAGCCGCCCGGCTATATGCTAAGGCAAGTCGGGCAGCAATTGTTTATGGTACAGGAATCACGCAGTATATTAATGGAACAGACAATGTTAAGGCTTTGGCGAATCTGGCACTGCTAACTGGAAACATAGGACATAGTGGGGGGGGTATCTATGCACTTCAAAGAGAGAACAATGGGCAAGGTGCTTGTGATATGGGAACGCTGCCACATTTTCTTCCCGGATATCAGAGTGTAGCAGATGCCCAGGTAAGGAGAAAGTTCGAAGAACGCTGGGGAGCAAGCTTGCCGTCTGATGCAGGGTTATCGGCTCTGGAGATTATGGAGCGGGCAGAAGAGGGAAAGATCAAGGGTATGTATATCGTAGGAGAAAACCCTGTCTTAAGTTTCCCCAATTCTAGATTTATCACAAAGGCTCTAGCTTCCCTCGATTTCCTGGTAGTCCAAGACATGTTTCTTACGGAAACAGCCAAGCTGGCAAGTGTGATTCTGCCGACAGCCAGCTTTGCCGAGAAAGAAGGGACATTCACCAACTTCGAGGGGCGGATGCAGAGGATACAACAGGCAATCAAACCTCAGGGTGAAAGCTTGCCAGACTGGAAGATAATACTTCAGCTAGCTGACAAAATGGGGTCTTCTATGCCGTATTCTTCTCCCCAGCAGGTCATGGATGAGATAGCCGACAGCTTATATAAGAGGGTTGATTATATAGATTCAGAGACGAAGAACATGTACCAGACCGGGTCAAACACTGGTGACTGGGGAGTTGAACGCATTCACGGAGGTCAGTCCTTAAAAGGGTTTGCCTGCTTTTGCCCAGTTGAATATGTTTCACGGGTAAAGTCAAAAGGGGATTATCCTTTTACCTTATTAACCGGAGCTACACTCTTTCATTTCGGAACCGGCTCTAGAAGCTCAAGATCCTCTCGATTGAAGAAATTTTCCATACAGGCTTTTGTAGAAGTTAATGAATCTGATGCCAGGGATCTTGCTATCGCTGATAGTGAGAAGGTCAGGGTTGTCTCATCTACAGGCGAAGTGACCACTATAGCGAAGATTACGGATACACTTTCTCAAGGGATGCTCTTTATGCCGATTTCATTCCCAGAAACTCCGGTTAATGAGTTATTCAGTATCAGCTTAGACCCGAAGGCAAAAACACCTTCGCTAAAATCATGTAATGTGCGAATAGAAAGGACTAGCCCGCATGAATAAACCGAACATAACTGCAGAAGTTGACCTGACGCGAATAAATGCCATCGTGGCTGAACACAGTCAACAGAGATGGGCATTAATACCACTATTGCAAAAAATTCAAAATGAGTTCGGTTATATCCCTCCTCAGTCCACACAACCCATAGCCAAGGCTCTAGGGCTCTTTCCCAGTCAGGTGCAAGGAGTGATTAGCTTCTATACGCAGTTGTATACCGAGCCGCGGGGTAAAAATGTCGTCAGAGTATGCCGGGGTACAGCCTGCCATGTACGGGGGGGGAAGACGATACTCAAATTAGTCAAGCAGCACCTGGCTATAGAAGAAGGAGAGACTACCCCAGACTTGGAATATACTCTGGAAACCGTTGCCTGCATCGGCGTTTGCGCTTTGGCTCCTAATATAGTCGTCGCTGACCACGTCTATGGTCACATGAACCCTAAAAAGATAGAGCAATTATTCAAGAATCGAAAGGGTGAAGGATAATATGCAAAACCATAACACCATCTTTGTTTGTCAAGGAACGGGATGTCTGTCCAGCGGGTCTGACGTCGTTTACGAGGCGCTTAAAGAAGAAATAATCCGACAAGGGATAACCCATGCTGACGTGGATTTTACTGGTTGCCATGGCTTCTGCGAGCAGGGTCCTAATGTAGTTATTGAACCCGAGGGCATTTTCTATACCCATGTCCAGGCTGAAGATGCGCCAGAAATTGTCAGCTCACATCTGCGAGATGGCAAGCCTGTGGAGCGTCTTTTCTACCATGACCCGGTCAATGGCAACGCTGTGCCTTACTATTCAGAGATCAATTTCTATAAAGGACAGCAGCGCGTCATCCTGCGTAATTGTGGGCATATCAATCCCGAGAAAATTGACCACTATATCACTAATGGGGGATATTTTGCGCTGAGGAAGGCTCTTTCCGAGATGACGCCTGAGCAGGTCATTGAAGAGGTTAAACGATCTGGGCTCCGTGGGCGCGGTGGCGCTGGTTTCCCCACCGGGCGTAAGTGGGAGTTCTGTCACAACGCTCCAGGAGAAAAGAAATATGTCATCTGTAATGCCGATGAAGGCGACCCCGGGGCTTTTATGGATCGTTCCATACTGGAGGCGGACCCCCACGCTGTTATTGAAGGGCTAACCATCGCTGGATATGCTATAGGTGCCAACGAAGGATATATCTATGTACGTGCTGAGTATCCATTAGCAGTAAATCGAGTTCATATCGCCTTAGAACAGGCCCAAGAAAGGGGCTTTCTGGGCAAAGGTATTCTTGGCTCAAGTTTCGATTTTATAGTGCATGTTAAAGAAGGCGCTGGATCTTTTGTCTGTGGTGAGGAAACAGCTTTAATGGCTTCGATTGAGAGCCGACGGGGTATGCCTCGTCCACGACCTCCATTTCCAGCCCAATCAGGTCTGGAAGGGAAGCCCACCAATATCAATAATGTAAAGAGTCTGGCTTCTGTTCCCATCATTATCGATCGAGGTGCTGATTGGTATAATGGCATAGGTGCTGAAAAAAGCAAGGGAACGGCTGTCTTCGCCCTTACAGGGAAAATTGCCAACAGTGGATTAGTAGAAGTGCCGATGGGTACACCTCTATCCACCATCATCTTTGATATTGGGGGCGGCATCCCACGCGGTAAACGATTTAAGGCGGTGCAGACAGGTGGACCTTCAGGCGGGTGTATTCCTGCCAGGTTTCTTGATATTCCTGTAGAGTATGAGAACTTGACTCAATTGGGCTCGATTATGGGCTCCGGCGGCATGGTGGTACTGGATGATACTACCTGCATGGTAGAGATAGCCAGATATTTTCTGAGCTTCACTCAAGATGAGTCCTGTGGGAAATGTGTTCCTTGTCGACTGGGAACCAGGCAAATGCTGGAGATATTGACTAGAATCACTCAGGGCAAAGGGCGTGAGGGAGATATTGATACGCTGCTCTCTATAGCTAAGACAGTCAAAGAATGCTCGCTTTGTGGGTTAGGACAAACTTGCCCCAATCCTGTGCTTACCACCCTTAACTATTTTAGAGATGAATATGAATCCCACATAAAAGATAAGAAATGCTTGGCCGCTGTATGTGATGCACTCATGATATCGCCGTGTCAGCATACCTGCCCGGTGGGAATCAATATTCCCAAATATGTGGCGGAAATTGCCGCTGGTGAATACCTGGAGGCTATTGGTACGATTAGGGAACGTAATCCTTTCCCTGGTATTTGTGGTCGCATCTGCCATCATCCCTGCGAGGGAAGGTGCCGCCGTGGGGAGCTTGATGAATCGGTAGCTATTAGAGCGCTAAAGCGCTTTGCCGCCGATTGGTATTTTGACCATGTCGACGAATTGCCTGAGCCAGAGCCTTTTTCCCAAACTAGAAGCCAAAGAGTAGCAGTAGTAGGAGCCGGACCTACAGGACTATCTTGCGCCTATTTCCTGGCTCAGATGGGCTATCCCGTCACAGTCTTTGAAGCCCTTCCTGTAGGTGGGGGAATGCTATCAGTAGCTATACCTGACTTTCGCTTGCCGCGAGAGGTTATCGAAAAAGAGATAGACCATATCGTCAAACGTGGAGTAGAGATAAGATACAACACGCCAATCAATGCCAATTTCACTATAGAAAATATCAGGAAAAGTGGCTTTGAAGCCGTCTTCATCGCTGCTGGGGCTCAAAGAAGTCAGCGTATCGGTATACCCGGAGAATTGGAAGACATTGAAGGCTTCTATTATGGTTTGAGATTTCTAAGAGATATGAAGGTCGGCAAGCCAGTTAAAGTTGGGCGTCGTGTAGGTGTTATCGGAGGAGGTAATGTAGCCTTGGACGCCTCTCGCACTGCCCTTCGTCTTGGTGCTGATGAAGTGAGCATCTTCTACCGTCGGTCGCGGGAGGAAATGCCGGTGACTGAAGTAGAGTATGATGAAGCTGTGGCTGAGGGTGTTAAAATTAATTTCCTGGTCAGTCCCAGCCGTATAGTAAACGATAACTGGAAGGTAGCAGGTTTACAATGTATTCACATGAGGTTGGGTGAGACTGATGCCAGCGGGCGTCGACGCCCCACACCAATTTCTGGCTCAGAGTTCTTTGCCGAAGCGGATACTGTCATTGCCGCTGTAGGTCAGGCTCCCGATTTGTCGTTTTTACCACCAGATAGCGCTCTAGAGCGCACTCGATGGGAAACACTGGTTGTCGAAGAGAACAAGTTAGCTACCAATATTCCTGGGGTCTTTGCCGGAGGGGATTTTGTCTCTGGGCCAGGCATGGTTATAGAGGCTATTGCTGCTGGAAGGAGAGGGGCTACCGCTGTAGACAAATACCTCCGTGGTGATACCTCACGAGTCGATTTGTATGACCTGAGACCCAGTGTTATGGAGGAGACAATAAGTAAAGAAGAAGAGGAAACATGGGAACCACAATTCAGGCCAGAAATATCCTATCTGCCTCTCCATGAGAGGAAAATCAGCTTTAAGGAAATAGAGCTGGGATTTTCTGAGGAAAAAGCAAGACAGGAAGCTAAACGATGCTTAAGGTGTGACTTGGAAACGTAACTAAAATAGGAATTTGTATTTTGAATTGGTTTATGGTTTAGAAATTATGATTTACCACGAGGGAGGTTGAGTATGAAATCTATTACCAAACAGAAGCCTTTCGATGAAATAACGCGGCAGTTGGACAGGTTTGACCGAGTATATATTATTGGTTGTGGCACATGCGCCACGATGACTAGAACCGGTGGCAGAGAAGAAGTCATGGCTATGAAGGAGCATCTACAAGAGTTAGGTAAGTTAGTGACTGGCTGGATAGTCATTCCTACGGCTTGTGATGAAATGACCGAGGTGGCTATCAAAGAAAGCAGCGGAGCTACCCAAAATGCGAACTGTATTCTGGTTATGGCATGTGCTTTGGGAGTGCACAGGGTAAGCTTATATATTGATAAGCCGGTAATTCCAGCATTGGATACTCTGTTTATAGGTATAGAAGACAGTCCAGGCGATTTTCATGAAGTTTGTGCCCAGTGTGGTGAATGTGTCCTGGGGGAAATGGCTGGCATCTGCCCGCTCACAGCGTGCCACAAAGGTTTGATAAATGGTCCATGTGGGGGCACTAATGATGGCAAGTGTGAGGTGGACAAGGAAAAGGATTGCGCATGGACTCTAATATATCAGCGTCTAAAAGAACAGGGGAGGCTTGATTTGATGCGTAAGTATCATTCTCCGAAAAATTTCAACGTGTCACCTCGACCACGAACGGCCAAGATCACATCATCATAGTAGGGGCAGACCCGAAGTTGCGAGCCGAAGGCGTGGCAATCAAGGTCTGTCGAAAGGAGAGAGTTATGGCACCAAGCTTTAGAGAGGTTCTCAATTCTGGCAACTTTGTGATAACCGGCGAGATCGGTCCACCTAAAGGGACAAATATTCAGAAGATGCTTCATCATATTGACCTTCTTAAAGCTCTGGTGGATGCGGTGAATGTTACTGATCACCAGAGTTCCGTAATGCGCTTTCCTTCCATTGGCGGCTGCCTGGCTATTAAAGAGCAAGGTGGCGAGCCCATATTGCAGATGACCTGCCGCGACCGTAATCGGCTTGCTCTCCAGGCTGAGCTTCTACTCGCATATACCAGGGGCATAAGAAATGTCCTTTGCCTGACTGGTGATGCGGTTGTAGTCGGCGATCATAAAGAAGCCAAAGGCGTTTTCGACCTCGATTCAACGCAATTGCTGATGGCGATTCGGCAGATGGAATCGGGAAAGGACCAGGGAGGAAATGACCTTGATGGGGCTGTGGAGTTCTGCACCGGGGCTATCGTCACCCCTGAAGCAAAACCTACCGAGCCTCAGTTAATCAAGTTTGAAAAGAAAGTTGAATGCGGCGCCGAATTTTTCCAGACTCAAGCGATCTACGATTTAGACAATTTCGCCAAGTTCATGGAACATGCCCGCCAATTTCCAGTCAAAATACTAGCAGGTATCGTCTTACTTGTGTCAGCCAGAATGGCGAAGTATATGAATGAGAATGTCCCCGGGATATTCGTACCACAAAACTTGATTGATGAACTGGCGAGTGCGCCTAAGGGCGAGGCTCTTAATAAGGGTATAGAAATCGCCGGTCGAATGATTGCCACTCTGAAACAGGAATCTATATGTGATGGAGTCCACATCATGGCTATAGGCAAGGAAGAGGTAGTCCCGGATATCCTTAAGGCAGCCGGACTTTCTGCTAATACAAGGGATCAATGAAAAGGAGGGATACCGATTACCCTTCTCATTTCAGCAAGATCAGCCACCTCGGCAATACTAGTATAAAATTTAGCAGCGTTCCTTAAAAAGGTTTCATCAGCAATTTCAAGCTCTTGCTTCTCCTCTGAGGTTAACTCACCTTCCAGAATTCCCTGCGCACACCTTTAATAGCTATTCCGGCCTCTTCTATGCTGTCTCCTGTCATCCCGTAATTATGAACGAATTACCCCTGAAACCATAATGTTCCTCATAATGTCTCATAAAATCCCTCTCCCTTGAAGGGAGAAGATTAAAAGGGGTGGTCCTCATCCACCCCACTCTTTATCTGGCGAGGGGCGTGAGGGTGAATCCCCCCCCTTGAATTCCTGCCGCCAGGAGAGGAAGAATTATAAGGAATTTTGCAATTGATTATGAATACCTGTAGCTGATGGCGTTTATTTGTCCCCTCCCCCGATTTATCATGGAAAGGGTCTGTAGATTCTTCGCGGAGACTGTCCTAATAGTTATTAGATTCTTCACTTCGTTCAGAATGAAAAGCAAGCGAAGGGAACAGAATGACAATTAAGATTGGTAAGCGCTCCTATCATTCAAAGCTGTAAAGAATACGTTTTACATAAGCAAAGTGTAATTTGGCAGATGAACCCAGAGAAATCAGTCCAGCTATTGAAGTCGCCCGCAGTGAGTTGTTAGATGGCTCTAGAAATAGTAATAGAACCATATCTTAATTAATCTGCGGTTATCACTGCTTAAGTGCAAGGAAGTATAGTACACCACCATTTGTTTCAATACGGCTGTAACTAAGTCTGTTGCCAGAACAGGCATCCTCAAAATCCGATTCCTTGAGTGAATGAAGGTGCCGTTTGGTGGCTATTTTCGCCCATACAGTTTCGAATTCCTTGCTGATTCCAACAGTCGGGCAGCTGCAGACTAGTTTCCCACCCTTCTTCAGTACTCTCGCGGCCTCTCCAATAGCCACATTATACCTCGGTATCATGTGTAGAGAAGTGTCTATCAAAACGAAATCAAAGTATTCATCTATAAAAAGGAGTTCCTCGGCGTTTCCCTCAATAAGTTTGTATTTTCGAAAGCCCTTGTTTTTGGCTTTCTTCACCGCCTGTCTGAGCATTGAGTAGGATAAATCGAGCCCAGTATATTCGTTGCTTTTGTCGAAGTGAGGAATGGCACCACCCGTTCCGCAAGCAATATCAAGAACACATGCCTCTTTCACCGGTGCGATCGCTTTATCCATTATTTGGTGGTGTCGTTTCGGGTCTGCCTTGTGAATCCGCGGACGCACTCAGTGATCCTGGACAAAGTCGTAGACAACCAAAAAGGAGCCGAACTTACTCAGCCTATTCCTATTCGCCTCAGAAAGCTCTGAAGGCAATGCCCGTATAATACCATTTTTATCTGTTGGGGGGAGATTCCCCTGCTCCATTCCAACCTCCTTCATCTTTAAATCAGCTATTGACTCGCTGGGCGGCTTACCTGTACCTGAAAATCAAATGGTTTTGTTGTTTGTGAATCCGCGATTTGCAGCGGTCTGATCTGCATGTCAGTAGTCCCTGTTAATCAGTATGCCATATAGGGGGGCAGCTTGCAAAGATTGAGCCATCTAACGACCGAACTCAGGTGCCGACAGGGTGTTTGCCAAACCAAGCCCTGACGGAACTATATCCATTTGCCAGCCAGTGCTGCGATAACGAAATGGCTGATAGGCAGCCTGACCCATTTTACCGTTCCGCCAGGGTGAATAGAACCTAACCTCAATATGCAAAATGACCCTCGTCAAACCGCAACGCCCTGGCGGTCAGCTGCAGTGACTTGTTGGATGGCCTCCCATCAGCCAGCACACGCCAACACACACCAACTTTTGATAACAACAATACCCCAATCAGTGGAATGCTTTCAAATATCTCTGGGCTTCAGTCGCTTGGTTCTTTTGATATTTGTCACAATGCCGAGCAAAAAGCTATCACACTGGCTATACCGTGGGTATCCACTTAGTGATTGGGTAGGCCAATGTTGGTCAACCTATCCAGAACATATTACTCGCCTAATCCTTTGAACCCAGCGTGAAATGCCATCCCGTGAGCGGCGATATCTTGGAGGCTGCCTTCTCGCAGCATAGGTTAGCACTTTCATCCAAAATCAACTTCGTGTTGGAATGAAGCGCGATTTGACCTTGTTCGTCAACCGCATAAAAAACCATGCCATCGGGCAATTGCAGTTCCTTTACAATAATCTCGCTCAGCTCGTCCAAAAACACTGATGCTCCCAATGCGCCGATAACCTTTCCCTCATCTTTCACAGGGACTGCGGCGATCATTGATTTCTTGCCAGTTGATCTGCTTATCACCAAGTCGCCGATCACCGTATTTCCTGCCATGAGCTCGGGAAAATACGCACGATCTTTGATGTTTTTGTCTATCTTTCCCTTCGTTACAGTGGAATATGATCCGTCCGGCAGCACGAACCAAACAGCCGCTGGAACTTGGTCTCGCTTGAACTTTTTTAGAATGCCCAACATTCCTTCCCAATCACCAGACTTGACATCCTCTGTCATTGCCATGATTTCCATGGAGTTCACCAGGCTTTCAATATGGCCATCCGTCAATGCGACAGTGGCAGAAACCCCCATTCCCCCCTCGATTTTGAGTTGGGTCTCTCCGCTACATCCCCAAAATGCCACAACCAAAGCCAAGCATATTCCCAAAATCAAACCTGTCTTCCGCATGATAACCTTCTCCTAATTTATTTGTGTGGGCAAGCTTTTGTAATGCTTCGGTCGTTTCCAGACAAATCAACTCTGCTAAGTTGCTCAGCCAATAAGATGTCTCGATTACCCTTATAATAGTCTACATAGGGTCGGATGTCAATAATGGACACGAAACCTTTCATGCTGCCACCAGCCTGGCATAGTATTTCTGGGCATAAGCTACAGGTGATAAGAATCCCAGTTTAGCCTGTAGACACTGTCGGTTATAGAATATCTCAATGTATTCTGTAATGTCTTCAATTGCTTCCCGCCTGGTTCTATAACGACGGTGATGGATAAGCTCCTGTTTGATTATTCCCCAGAAACTCTCCATTGGCGCGTTATCGTAGCAGTTCCCCTTTCCACTCATCGATACCTCCATGTGGAACTGCTCCAGTATCTGGCGGTACTCATGGGAGCAATACT
>JAXHSX010000114.1:0-7655 GCA_034190625.1 Chloroflexota bacterium | reverse complement strand
TCCTGGCCTATTGCCCAGACTAAACGTATATTGAGAAAGGAGAGAAAGGAAATAATAATGAGTGACGATATCATTGTTTTACTTAAGGAAAATGTTATCCAGGGAAGAAAGACACAGGATGACGAAGGACTAGATGAGAGTTTGTCCGGGACTCCAGGGGTGCTGGAACTGACTCAATCAGCGCTGGAACAAGGTATTGCTCCAGACATAATAATTATGCAGGGTCTAACCGCCGGAATGCAAGTTGTGGGAGAGAAATTTGCCGTTAAGGAATACTTCATTCCTGATATGCTAGCATCCGCTGAAGCGGTAGGCACAGCCATGGATATTCTAAAGCCATATCTTGAAGCTTCGGATGTTGAAATAAAAGGGAAATTTGCCATAGCAACAGTAAAGGGAGACATCCACGATATCGGCAAGAATATCGTCGCTATCTTGCTCAAAGGTGCAGGATACGAGGTAAGTGATTTGGGCACGGATGTGCCCACAGAGAAGATCGTTAAGTCTGTCAAGGAAGATAGCCCTGATTATCTAGGGCTTTCTGCCTTGTTGACTACTACAATGGTAAATATGAAAGAGATAATCGAGGCACTTAAGGAGAACGGAGTTAGAGACAAAGTCAAGGTGTTGATTGGAGGAGCGGCGGTTTCTAACGAATACGCCAGTGAAATAGGAGCGGATGCCTATTGTACGGATGGCTTTGAAGCTATTAAAATACTCGACTCTTTACATGAGTCAAAATCTTAGTTCGGATACGGCGATTTTAAAAATGGGATGTGATGATTGCTGGAATTAACAGTACTGGCAATGTTGAGCTAGAACCTATGCTTGATTACCTCAAGTACGGAGAGCATCTCACAGACTCCGCCGAACTGGAAACAGAGAATTACACTAGGATTCTGTAAGTTGATCTAAAATAAATTAAATTAAGGAGATTATTATGTGTGGTATAGCAGGATGTTTCGGTATAAAAGATACAAAGACTGTAAATCGCATGTTGGATGCACTGCCCCATCGAGGACCAAACGACCGTGGACTCTACACTTTCGATAGCACGGTTTTTGGGCACACCAGGCTTTCTATCGTCGATGTGATTGGAGGTCATCAACCAATTCTAGATAATAATGGCAGAACAGGGATTATCTGCAACGGTGAAATCTATAACCATTTAGACCTCAGACAGGAACTAAGCTCTAAATACCAATTCAAGACATTGTCCGATACGGAGGCTATTCTTCATCTATATCAGGAGAAAGGTCCCGAATGTGTGAAAGAATTGGATGGTATGTTCGCTTTTGCTCTCTTCGATGGTGACAATTTCATGCTGGCCCGCGACCCAATTGGGATAAAACCGCTCTATTACGGCTATGTAGGGGATAAACTTTACTTTACCTCAGAACTGGGCGCTATGACCTTAGCAAAAGTAGAGGAGGTTCACGAATTCCCCGCCGGTTACTACTACACTCCCAAAGATGGATTTGTGCAGTATTATGAAGTCCCGCCTATTGAAGACCACCTATTAACAGATATAGATGAGACCTGCAAGTTAATTCGGGAAACATTTATCCATGCAGTTAAGAAGAGGCTATTGGCAGATAAAGAAATCCATGTAGGTTCTTTCTGTAGTGGTGGCATAGACAGCAGCCTGGTAGCTGCCATTGCTGCTGATGAAATCCCCCATCTTCATACCTTTGTGGTGGGCATGAAGGATGCAGCAGGGGACGAGAGCGATGATCTTAAGGCGTCGCGCGTCGCGGCAGCGCACATCGGTTCAACACATCATGAATTAATTTTTACCGAGGAAGAATATTATGAGGCATTGCCAACCGTCATCAGGAAGCTGGAAAGCTACGATCCGTCTCTCGTACGTTGTGCTGTCCCTTGCTACTTCACCTGCAAATTAGCTGCAGACTACGTGACGGTGGTGCTCACAGGAGAAGGGGCAGACGAGCTCTTCACCGGCTATCACTACATGAAGCACTATCCTATAGATGTGCTCAATAAGGAAGCCAGACGTTGCATTGGTAATCTCCATAATATCAACCTGCAGCGCGCCGATCGAATGGGTATGTACTTCAGCCTGGAACTGAGAGTGCCTTTCCTGGATGTAGCCCTGGTTGACCTTTCCATGAAGATCCCACCCGAACTCAAGATTCGTGAGTCCGAAAAGGTAGGAGATAGGATTGAGAAATGGATTCTACGCGAGGCTTTTCAATGTACGAATTACCTGCCTGATGAGATATTATGGCGTTACAAGGTCCAATATACTCAGGGTGCGGGCTGTGAAGACCTGGGAGAAAAATTGGCCGAGAGTGAGATAAGTGAGGACGAGTACGAACGCATCAAGGCGGAGAATCCTCGGGCGACTATCAATAGTCGAGAAGCAGCCTATTATTTTAAAATCTTCCGTCAGTTCCACCCCCAGGACTCGATACTCGGCTCTATTGGAATCTGGACCGGGTTCGATTTCGCCGAGGAAAGAGAGAAAGTACGGGGCACTATGGATGGTGACCTGAAGCACACACACTGAGAAGAGAAGGAGAAACAAGGCAAGGTTGCGCTGAACCATTTTTGTTATTCCTATGAAATGGACCATCTTGGGCTCCGGGGGATGCATGGTTATTCCCAAACCCCTTTGCCAATGCCGTGTCTGCCGGGAAGCTAGAAAGAAAGGCATTCCTTACGCCAGGACAGGACCTTCTGCTTTCCTTCACGATGTTAATCTCCTGATCGATACTCCCGCCGAAATCGTTAGCCAGTTGAATCGTTCTAACATACGCCACGTCGACTACCTGATTTTTACCCATCTGGACCCCGACCATATAGAAGGATTCCGGGTGGTAGAGCAGATTACGCTGGATTTTCGTACCTGGCATGCCTATCCAGAAAAACAGATATGTTTACTGCTCCCTGAACAGTTAGGCGATCGCTTGAAGGGGATCCGATCTCAGTACGGTTCCATATTGGATTTCTACCGAGAAAGTAACTTCATCCGACTCGAGCTTTTTCAGGGTAATATCCAAATCGGAGACGTTCATATCACGGCTATCCCGGTTGACCGCGGTTCACAGATATCCTTCGTTTACGTTTTTGAGAAGTTGATGCACAAGGTAGTCTATGCCCCCTGCGATATTAAGCCCTTTCCAGAGTATCGTGATGAAGTTCAACAGGCTGATCTGCTGATTATCCAGCCGGGGATATTTAAGGATAGCTTGAAACATGGTTTCAGGTATCCAAGCGGCCATATCTCCAGGACAACCCTTTATACTTTCGAGCAAACTTTGGACATGGCCAAGCGTATCCGTTCCAAGAGGGTTCTCCTGGTTCATTTGGAGGAATACTGGAACCGGAGCTACGATGATTACCGTGCCCTGGAAACAAGCGACCAGAGGGTCTGCTTTGCCTATGACGGTATGCAGTTAACGGTATGAGCTGAGGATCATGGGTCGGAAGGAAGTTATGCATATTTATCGCCAGGTAAAAAGGGAGACCTGGAGGTGGTATCGCATTACGGAAGTTAGCCAACCGATCCTCATTCGTTGGCCGACATATGGATACAGCCCAATACAACCCTCATTGTCAAGCCGTACGCTGTGTGGACAATTCTCTTTTTGAACCCAACCTGTGCACGAATTTGGATGAGTTATTGATTCACTACGTTCCTAGAGATGGTTTCCCTGAGATAAACGCTTATCACCAAAGATTCGCTAATTGCTGGAACTACCTGATAACCTGTACCAAGACACTACTTGAGGGCAGTAAAATCCCGGAAACATTGACAGAGATGCCCCTGCCTTTGAGGAAATCACTCGCTATCATTAAGGGTATAGTGAGAGCAACGTCCAAGATTAAAGTAGGGAATCCTAGAGCTAGCCTGGTCGAGCCGCAACTGGGCTACTGTCTCAGGGAACTCGAGCGGATGGTGCTGTTAGTGGTGATGGCAATATGATGGACAGATGGGCAATTGGGCTGACCTGGCTCGTGACCACAATATATCCGATGGACCTTTCAGGGCCATCAGCGTATTTTGAGGAACAGATTCCAGACCGTGAACTCGCCGAAGCACAGGCCAAGTACCCCATAATCCGCAGCAAGGAGGAGTCCTACTACTTCAAGCTTTTCACCGAGCATTTTGGTGCCGACCGTGCCGTGGAAACCGTAGGGCAATGTATCTCCTTTTAAATACCTTTGAGGCTATTTGTGTCAAGAATTATCAGATTAGAGGCGACAGTTTTTCATACTATGGACAGCAACAGGGAGTATTATCGAGTTAATAAGAATTGTTACATTTTCTCAGAGCTGATGACCATACTTCTCAAGACCTTTATTATTGAAGTATAATTGCATAGTGAAAACTGGTTGGCAAATATGAAAGGAAAATATCATATTTTCATCTCATTGCTTAAGGCGGATCTAGATGAGTCACTTGCGTAATTGTTTCCAGGAAAGAGATATTAAATTGGCAAAAGAATACGTTGCTTCCATTTTCTTTGACCAGCGACTGTATCGCCAGGATATCGAAGGGAGCGTCGCCCACGTCAAGATGCTAGCAAGGCAGGGAATAATAGCTGAAAACGAGGCTGAAACAATAATTAAAGGACTTGACTCTATTCGAGAGGAAATCGATCAAGGGAAATTTCAATTCAAGATTGAGCTTGAAGATATACACATGAACATTGAAGCAATGTTGTTTAAGAAGATAGGTGATGTGGCTGGCAAAATGCACACCGCCCGCTCCAGGAACGACCAGATAGCTCTGGACCTACGCCTTTTCCTCAAAGAGGAAATCTTGAAAACCATCGACAGATTAAGAAACTTACAACGCTCTCTCATAGAATTAGCGGAAGCAAATAAGTTAGTCATTATCCCTGGCTACACCCACCTGCAGCAAGCTCAGCCTGTACTTTTGGCACACCACCTGCTAGCTTATTTCGAGATGTTCCAACGCGACAAGGAAAGATTCCATGATTGCTTCAAGCGGACTGACGTCCTGCCTTTGGGCAGCGGCGCCTTAGCAGGTGTTCCTTATCCTATAGACCGTGATTTCGTTGCCCAAGAATTAGGTTTCAGTAAGATAAGCGCCAATAGCCTTGATGCTGTATCTGATAGAGACTTTGTTATAGAATACCAAACGTCGGCTGCACTCGCTATGATGCATCTTTCCCGACTGGCTGAAGAGATTATCTTATGGTCATCTAGTGAATTCGGCTTTATGGAAATTGACCCAGCTTATACCACAGGCAGCAGCATAATGCCTCAGAAGAAAAACCCCGATATAGCAGAGTTAGTACGAGGCAAAACAGGGCGAGCATACGGCAACTTAATAAGCCTTTTAACTATTATGAAAGCCTTGCCGTTAGCATATAATCGGGACATGCAGGAGGATAAAGAAGGACTTTTCGATACCGTAGATACGTTGATCTCTAGCCTGGAGCTGTTTGCTAAAATGATAAAGAAGATGAAAATTAACACTGAGCGCATATCCCAAGCTATGAAAAAAGATTATATCTTAGCTACTGATTTAGCCGATTACTTGGTGAAAAAAGATGTGCCATTCCGTGAAGCCCACGGCGTGGTAGCAAAACTCGCTGAATATGCTATTATCAAAGGCAACAGTTTTCATGACCTTAGCCTGAGCGAATATAATAACTTCTCCCCTCTTTTCGATGAAGATGTATATAATATAACCTTAGAATCATCCGTAGTCGCCCGAGATATTACTGGCGGTACTTCTCCACAACAAGTGGAGCAAGCGATAGTAAGAGCTAGAGCGTCTATAGGTAGAGAAAATTGAGAGAAAAAGTTAAGCTAGCGCCGTCAATTCTGTCCGCCGATTTCGCCAGACTTGGTGAGCAAGTCGTAGAAGCCACCAAGGGGGGAGCCGATTATATTCACATAGATGTTATGGACGGCCATTTTGTACCCAATATTACTATAGGAGCTCCAGTAGTAAGTTCTATACGCTCCTTGACTGGCTTGCCCCTGGATGTCCACCTGATGATAGAACATCCAGAGCAATATATTTCTGACTTCACTGCCTCTGGTGCCGATATTATCACCATACACGTAGAAGCTTGTATCCACCTTCATAGAACAATCGAGTGCATAAAGGAAATGGGGAAACAAGCAGGAGTAGCTTTGAATCCAGCTACACCATTGCACTCAATAGAGGAGATTCTGCCTTATGTCAACTTGATTCTCATAATGAGCGTCAACCCAGGATTTGGTGGACAAGTCTTTATCCCACAGACGTTGTCCAAGATAACACGTTTGAGGAAAATGCTCGATAAAAGAAATCTTGAAGCTGAACTTGAAGTTGATGGCGGTATCACTGCCGACAACGCCCCTCATATAGTTGAAGCTGGTAGCACAGTTTTAGTAGCTGGGGCAAGCGTATTTAAAGCTCAAGAAGGAGTATCCCAAGCATTACGAAAAATCAGAGAGGCAATAACTTAGTGAACTGTTTTATAAGTGGTACGAAGACACCTGGTGCAGATATTGACTTTTCTCTTTTTCCCTTCTAAGATAATTGTTGCGCGATGAATATTGGGAAGCCACTTTCGCTTAGTATGTCTTTTGGAGTGACTTATATTATTCCCCGACATGGCTGTTTTGCCACAAATTACACATTTCATTGCAGATTCTCCCTGATTAGTTTTTTACAAACCTCGATTTACTAATTAAGCCAATAATAGCATAATAACGATTCTAAGCCAACAAAAGATGAAAAGATTGCCTAACGGTCAGACTTTGAAAGGAATGTTTAATACAGGAACTGCCTGGCTAGAAAAATCTGCTCCTGATATCAATGCTATTAATGTTTTTCCTATCCCCGACGGGGATACTGGAACCAATATGCTGCTTACCATGCGCTCTGCCATAGAAGAGACAAGCCATGGGTCAAATGGTGACGCCTCCTCAGTAGCCGACATAATGGCACATGGCGCCTTAATGGGAGCAAGAGGCAACTCAGGTGTTATCCTGTCCCAATTTTGGCGTGGTCTCGCTAAAGGGCTTGAGCACAACACTTATTTCAATGGAAGAGATTTTGCCGGTGCGCTAACCGAAGCAGCGCAAGCTGCTTATCAGGCAGTCATTAACCCTGTGGAAGGAACCATCTTGACAGTGCTTAAGGACGCAGCCAAAGCTGCTGAAAAAGCCGCTGAATCCGATCCCGATAATCTCGTTACCGTATTAGAAGCTGCCGTGGAGGCGGCTAGAGATTCGGTAGCTAGAACGCCTCACCTGTTACCAGTGCTAAAGGAGGCTGGTGTAGTAGATGCTGGTGGACAAGGTTTATACGTTTTACTCGATGGCGCTCTTCATTTTCTCCAAGGAACAGCAGACAAGATACAATATTGGAAACCATCTATAGTCGCCTCTGAATCAGTCTTGACCCCCAAAACAATCCCTTTGTCCACTGAAGTAGAATTGCCTTACGGGTATTGCATCAACTTTGTGTTAGAAGGAGAAAACATTAGCCTGAAGAAGATTAGAAAAGATATGGCAAAGAAAGGGCAATCCTTGGTGGTTACTGGCAATGGTTCGTTAGTTAGAGTGCATATCCACAGCTTTGAGCCAGGAGAAATTCTCAACTATGCTACCCATTTAGGCAAGTTACATGAGATAAAGGTCGATAATATGGATGACCAGTA
>JAXHSX010000113.1:0-2826 GCA_034190625.1 Chloroflexota bacterium | reverse complement strand
AAATCAGCGATACTTACAATCTTCAATTCAAAACTATCGGCAATAGCTTCAAGTTGCGGTAAACGCGCCATAGTACCATCTTCGTTCATAATCTCGCATATGATACCGGCTGGATAAAGTTGAGCTAGCTTAGCTAAATCAACAATTGCTTCAGTATGTCCTGCCCTCACCAATACTCCACCTTCCTTAGCCCTAATAGGGAATACGTGGCCAGGACGAACCAAATCCTGTGATTTCGTATCGGGATTTAGTACCGTTTTTATAGTTTGTGCTCGGTCAAAGGCAGAAATACCTGTAGCCACTTTATCTCTTGCCTCAATAGAGACAGTGAAAGCGGTAGAGTACCGTGAAGTATTATTCTGCACCATCAGGGGTATCCCCAGCTCATCAAGCCTTTGACCAATTATGGGAAGGCAGATCAACCCCCGAGCATGCTTGGCCATGAAGTTTATAATCTCAGGGGTAACTTTCTCGGCAGCAACTGCCATGTCTCCTTCGTTTTCACGAGACTCATCATCGACAAGTATGACAGACTTACCTGCTTTTATATCTTCAATTGCTTCTGGAATAGTAGAAAGCATCTATAATTTCTCCTCCAAAGAAAATCACAAATTAAAAATTTAAGTTTTTATCTTTGATTATTTATTTTCTTACACCTTTGGATCGATGCTGGAATGGCTGAAAGAATAAAGAAGGTCGGAGGTCAATCCGCGACCTTCCTGTCCTTTAAGTCTTTCCACATACTTAGCGATGATATCTGCCTCTAAATTCACTACATCACCGGGTCTCTTCTCTCCTAACGTAGTATGCTCTAGAGTATAATTCGCTAGAGATACGGAAAAAGAAAAGTCATTAAAGCAGGATATAGTAAGACTAGCACCTTCAACAGCAATAAATCCTTTATTAACTATGTATGGCATCAATTCAGCCGGTGCTGAGATTCTCATAATGTATGCGTTTTCTTCAGGGGTCACACTCATCACTTCGCCTGTGCCATCAATATGTGCCAATACTAAATGGCCACCAAGGCGTCCTCCCACCATCAGTGCCCTTTCTAAATTTACTTTATCTCCATAATGAAGTCTACCAAGGTTGGAGCGACGTAAGGTTTCGGGCATAATATCCACACTGAAGCTATGATCGCTCAAAAAGAGAACTGTGAGACAAACCCCATTAACACCTATACTATCCCCCACCTTTGTTCCTTGTAGAACTTTATTGGCCTCAATAGTCAATTCTGGGCTCGTTCCTCTAACTGTGCCAATTTCCTCAACTATGCCTGTGAACACACTATTTCTCTACATATCCGCTGACTAATATATTATCGCCAAATCTCTCAGTGCTAACCTTGCCGAGACGCCAAGCCTCAGAAATGCTGTTTATTCCGCATCCCTCTACAGCAGTCTTTGCTTCACATCCACCGATAATGATTGGCGAAATGAAAGCCAGTACTTTATCTACCAAACATTGGTCAAAAAATGAACCAAGAAGTTTGCCGCCTCCTTCTACCAGGATGCTAACAATTTCTCGTTTACCTAAGGTCTTTAATAATTCCTCGATATCTACCATCCCTTCCTTGCCTGGCAATTCCAGCACCTCGGCTCCAGCTTGTATCAATGCTGTCCTTTTTATCTTTTCCAAAGGTTCAACTACAGCAAGCAAGACTTCTCCTGACGGCTGAAAAATATGGAAATCCGGTGGAGTCCTTCCCTTACTATCTACAACTAGGCGCATTGGCTGCTTCTTCTTCATTCCACCTTTACCACCACAACCCCTGGCGGTAAGATAAGGATTATCTGTGATAACAGTGTTTATCCCTACCATTATTACATCTACCGTGTGGCGTATAATATGAGCATACTTTCTTGCCTCATCATTAGTTATCCACCTAGAATCACCAGTCTTAGCAGCTATCTTACCATCAAGGCTTACTGCAAACTTAGCAATAACAAATGGCAAACCCGTACTAATATACTTAATATAGGCTTCGTTTATTTCCGAAGCCTGTTGCTGGTATTCGCCTATATAAGTCTTAATACCAGCTTCGTTTAACTGCTTTACTCCCTGACCCGATACCCGCGGGTTGGGATCAAGCAAAGCTATATGTACTTCCGAGATGCCTGCATCTATTATAGCTTTAGTGCAAGGTGGAGTGCGTCCATAATAGCAACAAGGCTCCAGTGTAACATACATAGTAGCCCCTTTGGTTTTATCACTAGCTTGGTGAAGTGCCATCACTTCAGCATGGTCGAAACCAGCTGGGCGCGTATATCCTGTGCCTATAACAAATTCGTCCTTGACAACTACAGCCCCTACTGCAGGGTTAGGACTGGTATATCCTGTAGCCAATTTAGCTAGGGAGAGAGCGTACTCCATATAGTCTATAGGTGGCATTAACATGTAACGCCCTCACTGACAAATTCTTTATCATGCCTGCTGGCAGTAAGTTCCTTCGGCCCCTGATATTTAATTCTCAAACTACTAAAACCATATACCCTTTATGCTAGAGAAGTCAAATGCAGAAAAGAAAACTGACTGGTAGCCATTTCAATAACACAATGTTAGGAGAACTTAGTCACAACTGATGGTATTGTAACATTGGTTTTTGGCAGAGTGCAAAATAGCAACTTTCCTGCTATAATAAATTAAGTTAAGATTAATTATGGACTCCGTTCTTATTGTATTAGTTCTCATACTTCTGGTTATACTGGCGTTTTGGGTTAAAACGAGGCGTTTGCGTGGACATGCCGAAGAGATTACCAAAAGGTTTCGTGAATCTGGGGCAGTACGTGAGAATAAGGCTAAGACTTTAACAGAGCTGGGACT
>JAXHSX010000112.1:0-6070 GCA_034190625.1 Chloroflexota bacterium | reverse complement strand
CAAAGAGCTGCCAGAGTAATACTACAACCTTCTATCAGGGAGGGATTTGGCTTGGTTATTACTGAAGCTATGTGGAAGAGAAAGCCTGTAATAACTAGAGAGGTGGGGTCGATTCCCATGCAGGTTAAAAACAATGAGAGTGGCTTTTTCATCACCTCTGCTAAGGAAGCAGCCAGGAAAATTATCCGCTTGTTAAGAGATCCTACTGAGGCAGAAAGAGTAGGTAAAAAAGCGCATGAATATGTTAGAGAGCACTTCTTAATGCCTGACAGGGTGGCAGATTACCTGAGAATTGCTAATTACTTCGTCAATAATGAATTAGACGAAGACTCTATAATTAGTTATCACCCCTGGTTCAAACTCAACAAGAGAACATCTAAAAACCTCTCGCTTCCCGAACAATAGAAAACCGCAGCGTGGTTTGTCTCTGCTTCTATACTGCACTGCCTATGATTTGGCTTGATGTTTTTCCATTATAATGATACATTTTATTTCCCGGAGGTTTAGCAGACATAGATTATCGGTCTAGCTACAGGCATAGCCATTTCCTGGTTCAATATCACGATGAATGTCATTACGAGGCACAAAGTGCTGAAGCAATCTCGAGAATAGGAGTAATAGCCATGGGATTTCCTCGCTTCACTCGCAATGACGAAAGGGAGAATAAGAATGTCCTTCGTTCTAGCGGGTGATGAGATTCGAAGTTTGCTAAAAGAAATCCCTCCTCTGGTCGAGGGCATACTAGATACTGAGGAGCAGATGCAACCTAACGGCATTGATCTAACTCTTAAAGAAATTGCATTGTTTTCTTCATCCGGCAGCATAGGCTTTGTAAATAAGGTCAGAGTTCTTTCCAGCACTTCGCCGCTCGTCTTCGATGGCTTAGGAGCTATAGACTTATTGCCAGGCTGTTATCTCATCACATACAACGAGGTTGTTCATCTCCGCAATGACATTATGGCTTTGGCTTTCCCGCGTTCCAGCCTTCTCCGCTGCGGTGTCAGCATCCACACAGCTGTCTGGGATGCTGGCTATTCGGGCAGAGCTCAGTCACTGATGGTGGTACATCACTCCCACGGCTTTCGCCTTTACCAGAATGCCAGGGTTATCCAGCTCATCTTCTTTCGTTTAGGCTACGAAGTTGACCAAGGCTATAGAGGCATATTTCTAGGTGAAAACATTTAATGGTCAAGATGCTTATAACTAATCCTGCCCAATAGCATTTTCAATCAATTCAATACGCTTTGATTTGCCTTTCTGATCAATCTCTATAGCCACAACATCTATGCGCCATAAAGATGGTATGTTCTGGTGAGTGCTTATGTATGTTAAGGCGGAAGTAATGACTTTTTCCTTCTTCTTATGCGTTATAGATTCCTCTGGGGTGCCAAAACGCAAATTACTTTTAGTGCGAACCTCAACAAAAACGAGATAGTCCTTTTGTTGGGCAATAATGTCAATCTCTCCCTCACGGCACCGAAAACCTGTCTCGAGAATACGGTAGCCCTTTCTTTTTAAGAATTTTTGGGCTAGCTTTTCTCCTAGCTTACCAACTTCTTGACGGTTCATAGTCATTTAGTGCCTCGCACTATGTCTCATAGGATTCCTCTCTCTTGAAAAGAGAGTTTAGGTGAGGGTGAATTTCTCCCTCACCCACCCACCTCCCGCCAGGGGGGGGTATTATAAGGAATTTTATGGTTGGCTGTAGTCACCTGTCTTTAATGACATTCCTAATAGGGGCAAAAGATAGACGGTGAATTGGCGAAGGCCCTAGCTGCTTTAAGTGGAAAATGTGTTTCTCTGTGGCATAGCCTTTATGCCTGGCTAAATCATAACCAGGATAAACTTCATCCAACTCCTCCATAATATGATCTCTAGTTACCTTGGCTATGATAGAGGCGCAAGCGATAGAGAGACACAGCTTGTCGCCTTTAATTATACCTTCCTGGGGAATGGAACATTGGGATAAAATCAATCCGTCGATAAGGAGAAATTGTGGCTGCTCAGATAGTTTTTCTATTGCCTGCATCATAGCTAGTTTAGTTGCTTGGAGGATATTCACGGTGTCAATCATCTGGTGAGAAATAACGCCAACACCCACGGCAATAGCGTCTTGGTCAATCAAGTTAAAAAGGTGTTCACGCTGCTTGGGGCCTAACTCCTTGCTATCCCGAACTAATTTAAACCAGGGTTGGTAGCCTCTCGGTAGGATAACAGCGCCAGCGACTACTGGGCCAGCAAGAGCTCCCCGACCTACCTCATCAATACCGGCAATGAGCTTATAGCCCTGCAATTTAAGTTTATCTTCACTATCAAGATTTGGTGACCGGCTTCTATCATATATCAGCTTTTGCATTTTGCTTTTTATTTTCCATAATACCGCCACCCAACACCTCTTTTTCCTTATAGAACACAATAGCTTGGCCAGGAGTAACTGCCTGCTGCTGTTGGGAAAATGAGACAAGGACAGAATCGCCCTCTACTAATACGGTAGCTGTGGCCTCTTTCGACTTATACCGTATCTTAGCATTAACGCTAATCCGATCAGACGGTGCCATACCAGATACCCAGCTCAGGTTTTTAGCAATAACTTCTTGACTGTAAAGCTCATTCTTTTCACCAAGAATAATACAGTTATGCTCAGGTTCAATCCTTAAAACATAGAGAGGTTTACCAATGGCCAATCCCAAACCATGCCTTTGCCCAATAGTGTAGAAAGCTATCCCTTTATGACGTCCCAATATTTTCCCGTGAATATCCATAACATCCCCGGGTATTTGGCACAGTCGCTCTCTCAGGAAAGCATGGTAATTCTCTTCAGAGACAAAGCAAATGTCCTGGCTGGACTTGCTGACTGTTGGTAAGCCTTCTTGTTTTGCTAGCTTCTGAACCACGTCCTTACTATAGTCACCCAGCGGAAAAAGAATATGGCTGAGCTTCTCCTGACTCAAGGTGTAGAGAAAGTAGGATTGATCTTTGTTGGCATCTACTCCTTTAAGCAAATGGTACTCGCAGCTTCGAGGTTTATCCCGAAATGAGATTGCTTCATTTCCTTCGCTGTAACCTCGCTTCACTGAGTTTGTTGAGTTTAAGTCTATAACTCTATTAACTCCTAACTCTTCGAGCTTGCAGTCCGAACTCTGTCCAATGCGGGCATAATGTCCAGTAGCGAGGTAACCTATATCGAGAGAGAGGACTTTATTAAGCAATACCCCAAATTTGATGTATTGATTGCAGGCGATGCAAGGATTAGGAGTCCTACCATAATGGTATTCCTGGCAGAAGTAATCAACCACATAGCATTCAAATTCCTTTCGCAAATCCATTATTTGAAAGGGAATATTTAGAGTACGGCATACATGTTCAGCATGATATGCTTGATACTCAGAGTGTGGAGAATCCGATAAATGAATATATATCCCCAGGACTTCATAGCCAGCTATTTTGAGCAGCAAAGCAGCCACAGAGGAATCTACTCCGCCGCTCAATGCTACAGCTACTCTTCCTTTACTCATAGACGCTCATAAGTATATCGCATAAAAAAGTCCTCAGTCGATGATCGTCAGTCCCTCTACTCCCCTGGCTACCGACTGTTATGCCCCTCGCAATGATGAGGAGGAAGGTAATAGCTGGGTCACCCTTTCCCAGATAGCTTCAGAAATTTTCTTTTTAGGCAGTGTGGCGTTTATTACCATCCATCGGCTAGGCTCAGACGCTGCTATCTTAAGATAGCCTTCTCTCACTCGATGATGGAAGGATAAGTCCTCCATCTCAAAACGGTCTTTTGGGCATTGCTTTCGTGCCAACCCCTGTTCTGGAGGCATATCCAGAAGAATATTAAGGTCTGGTTCAAGGTTTTGTGTTGCTAGATTATTAAACGCTTCAATAATATTCAAGTCGAGTTCTCTGCCATAGCCTTGATATGCAAGGGTGGAATTCGCAAAGCGATCGCAGATAACTACTTTCTCTTCCTCTAAAGCAGGATGAATCAGTTCAGATACTAATTGAGCACGAGAAGCGCCAAAAAGGAACAGCTCGGCTTCAGGCGTAATAAGGCAACCTTGTGTTCTCTTAACTAACTTTCGTATCTCATTACCTATCGCTGTGCCTCCAGGCTCGTGTATTAGTATCGACGGAATGTTATGCTGATACAAATTATTCCATAAAAATTTTGCCTGGGTACTTTTACCACAACCCTCACCCCCCTCGAATACGATAAATAGTCCCACGTCGTTAATTCAAAGGTTAAAATGCAAAACTCAAAATTATAGAGTAAAGCTTGAAAGTTTTACATTTACATTTTTGATTTTTTACTCTTGTTTTTTGCATTTTTTTAACTGTCGCTATCATGGGAGTTAAAGTCATGATGCTGGCTTAGCAAATGCTGCAGATGATGGATGTATGGCGATTCACCAATAGTAGGGTAAACAGTATCCAGACACCGTTTTATCTGAATGAGATCGTTGTTTTTCAGCGCATAAATCGGTATGCCTAACGTCTCGGCATCCTTCATCTTCTGCGGTTTACGGCGATAATAACTCCGCGTAGTGAGGAAGATATCAGCATCTTTCACATCTTTGGCAATCATCAGGCCTTTTCGCTTCTCCTTGGCAACTTGCTCCAAACGGGAATGGCTAACACCAAAGAGATAGAATCGTAGCACTTTGTCTTTCTTCTCGTCCACACTATTCTCTATCGAGGCATAGAGGGAACGCGGTTTCGTTTTCTTTTTGTATACCTCTCCCGTTTCATCCATCCAGCGGACCTCGGTTATTGTTGGTTGTCGATGCAAGACAGCGTCCACAGCTTCCGCTACATCAGGATGGACAGCTACTTCGTAGTAATCCAGGATTTCAACCACAACATCGAATGTAGGAGGTGCCTTGCGCTCCAGAACGGATTTTTGTGTACGTCGCCGCTTCGCTTCTTCGTCGCCTAGAATCACTGTCTGTATACCACCCACAAGGTCGGACAAAGTAGGGTTTACGATTAAGTTCTCTAGCGCATTTCCGTGGGCAGTACCTATCAATTGCACACCGCGCTCAGCGATGGTTCTCGCTGCCTGCGCTTCCAGTTCAGTACCTATCTCATCAATAATGATGACTTCAGGCATATGATTTTCCACGGCCTCGATCATTACTGCGTGCTGCATACTAGGATGAGCTACCTGCATTCTCCGAGCATGTCCTATTGCTGGGTGCGGGATATCACCATCGCCAGCAATTTCATTAGAAGTATCAATCACAACTACACGTTTTCTAGATTCATCAGCTAATACTCGAGCGACTTCTCGCAGCATAGTTGTCTTACCTATCCCTGGACGTCCTAACAACAAGACACTCTTGCCTGATTCGATAAGGTCTTGGACCATCTTTACGGTACCGAAGACAGCCCTGCCTACACGGCAAGTTAAACCAATTATACGCCCATTTCTGCTGCGTATGGCTGAAATACGATGAAGAGTGCGTTCAATGCCAGCGCGATTATCTTCCGTGAACTCGCCAACACGAGATACTATATAATCAATATCGGACTGGATTACTTCCTGAAAATTAAGCACCAGTTCCCGATGGGGGAAACGCGCTTCGGGAAAGCGCCCTAAATCTAGAACTACCTCTAATAACTCACTAAAATCAGGCTGCTGGCAAAGTGGCTCACGGATATGGAGGGGTAAAATATCAAGTAACGTTTCTAGTTCGTCAGTAACTACCTTTCGCATTCAGTAACAATACCTAGTTTCACCTACCATCCTCTGGTAGCCAGCAATTCCTGTGGGGGTATGGACCTAATATCCAAGCCCGGCATAGCCATACCTAAACTTTTAGATACCTCGGCGATAATGGCTGGTTCCTGATAATGAGTGGTAGCTTGAACAATAGCTTTTGCTATAGTTTCAGGGTCACCCGACTTAAAAATACCCGAACCAACAAACACACCATCAGCTCCAAGCTGCATCATCAAAGCGGCATCAGCAGGCGTAGCTACACCACCAGCAGCGAAATTCACTACTGCTAGTTTTCCTGTGTAATGTATATCCACAACTGAGTCCAAAGGGGCGCCAAGGTTTTTT
>JAXHSX010000111.1:0-8804 GCA_034190625.1 Chloroflexota bacterium | reverse complement strand
AAAGAGGTTAGAAGTAAATATTCCTGCCGGAGTAAGGACAGGCAGTGTAGTGAAATTAAGTAATGCTCGTCAGATAACCGAGGGATTGCCCGGGGATATTCTGATTAAAATAGTGGTGAAGTGAGACCTACTTGAGGTCGCTTAGCAATCTTCCATCTGTCATTGAGAGCGAAGCGTGGCAATCTCCTGGGATTGCTTCGGCACAGATTGTCTCGCAATGACAATAAAGAGTCGCGCCTATTTACCATTTAACTTCGTACGAATCAAGGGCGAAGTCGAGGTCTTCTTTAAAAGCGGAGACCTTCTCCTCAGCGAGGACAGTTTCCTCCAGCTCCAGGAGTAGATTTGCCTCTCCTCCAGGTAAACTCACGATGTTTACGCTGCCACACTCTTTCTGCTCTTCTGTCTGTTTATCCTGTATTTTAAATACCAGCGTGATTCGGGATTGTGTGGTGCCGCTGGGAAGGGAGTATGTTTGTTCAGTTGTCTCACCCGCTAGCAACCCTTTTTTTTGTGCTAAGCCCCGTATTTCATCGCAAAGCATCTCAGGGTTTATACCTCTATAAGTTTTTTTAATCTGCACTGTCACTTTATCCTCCTAGCCCAAAATTATAGCATCATTGCAACCAGAATTTTCACATAACCACCAATAAATTTTCTGAGAAAGCTCAGGCAGCGTATTTAAATTTGCCTTATATATTCATTTTTATTATATCCCAAAGTCCGCTGCGTGTCCACACAGCCAGCCTCTAGCCTCGCCAAGGTATGGGATACGCAAGCTTCATCTGCCATGATACTTAAAGCCAAATTCGAGGCGGTGCTTTTGTATATGTGATATAATCCGTCACTAGTATGAAAAAGGATTTGATGCAAATCCTGGCTTGCCCGCTATGTAAAGGGGACTTGACGCTTACAGTAGATGAAGAACAGGGAGAGGAGGTTGTCTCCGGCTCTTTGTATTGCCCTAAGTGCCAGCATGCTTATCCCATTATAGATACCATTCCCAATTTGCTGCCACCAGATCTGCAGGAATAAAGAGCTTAAGGCTTGTAAGTTACCCCGGTCGTGGGAGATTCCCATACCTCTACAAATGCTAACGTTACCGGCGATCCAGAAAGTTGTGGCTGAAGTTCCTTGTATATAGTAGCGGCCAGGTTCTCACAGGAAGGCTCGATCTGGTCAAATGGAGGCACATCATTAAGGTAAGCGTGATCAAAGTGGGCAAGAATCTCTCTCAAGTAGCGCTTTAATTGGGCAAAATCGTAGACCATGCCAGAACTATCGAGTTCCTCAGTCTCCACACGAACTACCACTTTGTAACGGTGACCATGCAAGTTCTCACATTTGCCTTGATAGTTCCTGAGAAGATGGGCAGCGTCAAAATGTTCTTCTACGAATAGCTGATACATTCTTTGGGAAAATCCTTACCCGCTATAGCGGTTTTGGTGACAGGTATTACCTGTTCGCACCAAGCACAGCCTGCAATAATGCTATCAGATGAAATGGATAAAGGCAATTCGCCTCCAGCAACAGCGTTTTATGATGTGTTAAAATATATATTATAATTAAGAAAATGTTTAAACATGAAGGGACAAATCAAAGGACACCCTCGCCCTCCCCTCCACTTATCTGGCGAGGGACGAGAGGTGTATTTTGCCTAAGTTTTTAATGACCCCCAAAGACGCGAAGTTCTATGACTTATTTGAACAACAGACTGCTACTTTAGTCATTGCTGCAGAAAAGCTGGTTGATTTGTTTAACAATTATGAAGATATTGAAGCCAAAGCAAAACAACTCAAGAATTTGGAAGGACAGGGTGATAGCATAACTCACGAGATAATACAGCGACTACATCGTACGTTTGTGACTCCCATCGATAGAGAGGATATCGCTCTCCTGGCCAATACCATGGATGATGTAATGGATTTCATTGAGGCTGCCGGCAGAACGGCTTACCTTTACCGCATTGTCCAACCCACGGAAAGAGCTCGGGAGCTAGCCTCAATCGTAGCTAAGGTAGCCTATAAGCTAAAAGAGGTAATGCCTGGTTTGCGCCGTCATGACCAGTTCAAATGGATTCTGGAGCAATGCGTGGAGATGAACAGCCTGGAAAACGAGGCTGATGACGTACATCATGCTGCCTTAGCTGAGCTGTTTCATAATTGCAAGGATCCCTGTGAGATAATCAAATGGCGCGAAATCTACCAACACATGGAAGACGCCACCGACCGGGGGGAGGATGTGGCCAATGTCCTTGAAGGCATAGTACTGAAGCATGCCTGATCCTTTTGTTTTATTGATTGTCGTAATTGCCGCGGCAATCGGCTTCGCTATCGCTAATGGCTTTAACGACGCCGCTAATGCCATTGCCACAGTTATTGGTACTCGAACCCTTTCTCCTCGAGCTGCCATAATCATGGCAGCTTTTTTTAATTTCCTCGGGGCAGCCACAGGTACTGCAGTAGCTATGACCATTGCCAAGGGTATTATTGCTCCTGAAGACCTGACTATGAACATCATACTCGCCGGGACTGCAGCAATTATTATCTGGGCTATCATAGCAACACGTTATGGCATGCCTATAAGTTTGACACATGGCTTGGTGGCGGGGCTGGTGGGAGCTGGCATCGCCACATCTGGTACTGAGATCATCGTTTGGGGAGTCCTGACGAGAGTTATTTCCGCAGTTGGTATTGCCCCCATTTTAGGATTTGGGGGTGGTTTTTTGGTAATGGTAGCCATACTGTGGCTTTTCCGAAGAGCTGCACCGGAAAAAATACGCGGTGTCTTCATCCACCTGCAAGTCTTGTCGGCGGCTTTTATGGCTTATAGTCATGGTAAGAACGATGGCCAGATGCCTATTGGCCTGATCTCTATGGCTCTGATGGCATATTATGGACATGGCGAGCTCCACATCCCTTTTTGGGCTGTTGTAGTTTCGGCTGCCTCAATTAGCCTTGGCACCGCCATTGGTGGGCGGCGAGTTATCGAGACATTAGGATTAAAGGTGACTACTTTGCGTCCTGTCCACGGATTCGCCGCTGAGATATCAGCAGCTACTGTCATTGAGCTCGCCTCACATTTGGGTATCCCGGTAAGCACCACACATTGTATAAGCACCGCCATTATGGGAGTAGGCGCTACAAGACGCCTTTCCGCAGTGCGATGGGGGATAGCCAGAAGCATTGTGTTGACCTGGATTCTAACATTCCCTGCCTGCGGTCTCCTTAGCTGGATCATAGCATCGATTCTAAAGATCGCCTTTTAAAGTGAAGCCATGATCTAGCGACAAAACCTTCTTGCTACACTAGCACGTCAGTGCTAATATAAGGTTTCGCCGCAGGTAGATCGACTATGAAGCTATTAAAGCTAGCCTTAGAAAAGCAAGATTATTGTCTGGCGGCGCATGTCCTTGTCTACGGGCTGATAAAGGCACACATAAATCCACACGCCGAAAATCTGCAGGATTTTCGGGTACTCCATAATCATCATGGCAAGAAGAACAATAAAAAGAGGCACGGAGAAATCACAAGCTCCCCGACGTAAATCAGGTGGATTCTATAGCCACGCCCTGGACGAGGCAGAGAAAGTAGAGTTTGAGGCGGCTTCACAGGTTGAGGGCATTGACGAGGAGATTGCCCTTCTCAGGGTAAAGCTCAGAGAGCTTGTCGAAAGTCAGCCCGATAGAATTGATTTGCATTTTGAGGCCGCCAATACCATATCCAGGCTGGTGAAAACCAGGTATCAAATCAGCAAAGAGCAAAAGAAATCTCTTAAAGAAGCTATCGCCAAGGTGCTCACCGAAGTAGCTTTGCCATTGGGCATTGGAGTGGGTATAGGGGCAAGGAAGCTTTAGATTGCCGCACTTCGTTCGCAATGACAATAAAGAAGCTCACAATAACAATAAAGCGGCTTGCAATGACATTACTTCTTTGTCATTGCAAGGCACAAAGTGCCGAAGCAATCACAGAGAGGCGAAAAGAGGCTTGTGAATGGAATAGGTCTCTAATTAAATTAAAGTGCCTTTTTTAGGCATCTCAGAGCGTGCTGCGAAGGATGATAAACTGATATCGATTAAATCCCTAGGAAAACCACCCGGCCATTCGTCTCACCGTATTTGCCGCCATGATCGCCCGGGTGATGGTGATAAGTATGAAGCTAAGACCTTACCAACTAGAAGTAGCCCGTGCAGTAATGGATTCCATCCAGCACGGCAAGGGGCTGACTCTTTCCGTGGAGATTGCCCGTCAGGGCGGTAAAAATGAGCTCTCAGCACACCTCGAAGTTCTTCTCTTAACCTTGTATATGGCAAGTGGTGGAAGTTTGATAAAATGCTCTCCCACTTTCAAACCTCAAGCTACCATATCCATACACAGGCTAAAAGAAAGACTGGGCGAATTTGGCTTCGATGGCATCTACCGGACTCAGATGGGTTATATCATCCAGCTTGGAGCTAGCCAGACAATCTTCCTGTCAGCCGAGGAATCCTCTTCCGTTGTCGGACATACCGCCGACATACTCCTGGAGATAGATGAAAGCCAGGATGTGAGCAAAGAGAAATATACCAAGGAATTCCGTCCCATGGGCTCAGCCACCAATGTCACTACAGTTCATTATGGCACCACCTGGGACGATTTCAGCCTGCTGGAGGAGATCAAGCAGACCAACCTGGAATTAGAGCGCCGCGATGGCATAAAACGCCACTTTCGATATGACTGGCACCAAGTTGCCAGATACAACCCTGGATATCTCAAATTCGTGCAGGCAGAAAGAGACCGTCTGGGCGAGGACCACCCCCTGTTCCAGACTCAATATGCTCTTTTACCTATAAGCGGCGGTGGACGTTTGCTTTCCCGAGAACAAATCGCCGGGATACAGGGCAAGCATCAAAGATTATCCTGTCCAGAGAACGGCAAGACCTACGTTGCAGGCGTAGACCTCGCTGGGGAACCCTCACCTTCTCCCTCTCCCTCTAAGGGAGAGGACAGGGTGAGGGACTCCACCGTTATCACCATTGCTGAGGTCGATTTCATTTGTCATCCTCCCCTGACTTCCCCCGAGCCTTCCCTCAAAGTAGTGGAGCATTACCAATGGATAGGGATACCACACAACCAACTTTACTCCCAGATGGTACATATCCTCAAGGATATCTGGAATTGCCACAGGGTAGTGGTTGACGCCACGGGAATGGGTCAACCTCTAGCCAGCTTTCTGCGCCATGAACTGGGCAGCAAAGTGATTCCTTTTACTTTTACTCAGAAGAGCAAGTCGGAGTTGGGATTTGAACTGCTTGCCCTGATAAACAGCAACAGACTCAAGATATATCAACAGGAAGGGTCGCCGCAGTATCAAGAGCTTATATTTGAGCTGAAACATGCCCGGGCACGATATCGACCCAACCAGACAATCAACTTCTATGTTGAGCCGTCAGAAGGCCATGACGACTTTTTAATGAGTCTGGCTCTGATGGTCAAGGCAGCTCAGAGTTTCCACCCCAGGCAGGCTAAAGGCTGGCTCAACCCAGCGTAGGCAGGTCCTTACCCAACTCAGCCAGAGCATCGATTCTACTATGTATTTGCTCCACCTGGTCTTTATGTTCCTGAGCCCATGCAGCAGCTCTCTCATAGTAATCCTTTATCCTGGGCACGAAGCTAAGCTGAGATAACATCAAAGTAACGTCGATGAAGTGACTTTCTCCGGGAAAATCACCACCTCGGATCAAGGCACTAGGCGAAAGCTCCCTGATATAATCACTCACGCTCTTGACCATATCCATATTCAACTCTTTGCTTGGGCCAGATATGACATAGATAGCCTTGCCAGCGTCTGCGGGGTTACAGGTAACGGAAAGTTCGCTCATGGTAGCATCCAGAGCCTGCGTCCCTCTGAAGCTTTCCAGAGCTTTCTCACGGAAGTTTTTCTTCCTTATTTCCCAGGGAAAGCGCAATGCTGGTAGCTCGGTTCTGCCGATACCTACAGTAGTCCAGCCCTCCAGGGAGGCAATTATATCACCACCATCTACTGTTCTTGTGCCAACACGTTTCCCTTTAGTTACTTCGCCAGCACACATCAAATCGTAGAAAGGCTCGACAATCTGCCTGTTTATCTTTTCTATATTGTTAACCAGACTGGAATCCTTCCTGACATATCTCTGGTTATCAGCGAGAAAGACAGCATCTACTATGTTATAAACAGACTTAAGGCAAACAGCGCTGTTAAACACACTTCTATCTTCGGTTGCTTGCTCATGCTCAAAGGGCAGAACGCAAAGGGCATAAATAGGTTTGCTGATATAGCGTTCTTTGACCATCTTAGCTATTACCGGCAAAGCCCCTGATCCTGTACCTCCGGCGGCCCCGGCAACAATCAGGAAGGCATGGGTCTCATAAAATCGAGGCTCAGATTTCACGGCATCCAGTACCTTATCACCGTCTTGCTGGGCTAATTGCGCTCCTAGCTCGTTTATCTTACCCACGCCATGTCCCAGCGTCTGACGCAACCCGATAAGTATGCGATGCGTGTAGTCATTTTTGATATACTGCAGCCCGGTCAAATCTGCCTGATCAGTGTTCACCGCAATGACAACAGGAGCTATGGTCGCCTTACGCTCGTTATGCGCCTTGAGGTTGAGACGGGCAAAATGGTCAGCGATTCTCGATCCACACTGCCCTAGTCCAATAACTGTTAACTTCATCTTTTTCTTTTATCCTCCTTATTTATTCTTAGTCATAGAAAGACCGCCTTCTTACCACCAACAAGTAAACCAGAACACCGATAAGCACTACTACCCCCGCTACTATAGCAATAAATCCCCACATAGGCAAGAAGCCCGACTTAAAGGAATAAGTCACCGTCCAGCCGCTGTCATTCTGAGCGCCGTCTACAGCCTTTACCCTCCAGTAGTAATCGCCATAGGGCAGGGCTAATGCCTCGGGCAAGATATAGTTAGTTGCAGTTAATTCCTTGTCTCCGGGGATAATAGGGCCGAAAAAGCCGGCATCAGTGGCAAGCTGAAAGTAATAAACTACACCGCTGGGGTCAGTCACTGCCGACCACTCAAACGTCGGAGTTACAGCACCGATAAAACCAAGCCTGCTATTATTTTCTGGCAACATAAGCGCAGGCTTAGGCGGAGGCGTGGATTCCATAACGAAGTCGAACGAAAATGAACTCCCTGAAGCATCGCTAACTGCTACCGTATGATTACCATGCATGCTCTTGGGCACTGGGAAGCTGGCAGAAAAACTGCCTTTACTACTGCTCGTAGTAGTAGCTATCTCAGTGGTATCGTATTTGATGCTCACTACCTGTTCAGCAGCGAAGCCGGTACCAGCAGCACTCAAGGTCGTGCCGACATGCCCCTCAGTCGGCTCCATACTCGCACTGGATTTCACTGTATAATTTTTATCAGTGATAGTGGTGGCTGAGGTATAATTGCCATAGGCATCGATCTGATGTACGCCCTTGGCGCTTTCCGGTACCTGAAAGGTTGCTGTCCAGGCACCATTGGCATCAGCGGTGGTTGAGCCCACCTGGATACCATCATAGCTCACCTTAATGCCAACCTCGTTGGCAGTAAAACCACTGCCGGTTACCGTTACATTATCACCTACATAGCCTGAAGTCGGACTCATACTTATCCCCGGAGTAACTTCAAACTCGGCTCCTTTTATCTTATCGAGTTTGATGCTATCAGCCTTATCGCCCACAACATATATCCAATGGTCTCCCTTACTGGACATCGGCACTTGAAAGGTAACACCCGTCCACGTTCCGTAATCATCAACTGTAATGTTTTGGTTGGCTGCTACAACATAGTAGTTACTGTCGTCGTAGTAAATAGTGCCAGGATCCTTAGTATAGAATCTTACCTCGACCCTGGACTCGTTCTCATGCCATCCATATCCCGTTAGCCCAACACTGGTACCCACTGGTCCTTCAGTTACATTAACCTCTATGAATGGGTAAACAGTGAACTCAACGGTATCGACAACATCATCGGGATCGTCATCACTGCAGATTAAGATTTCGTGCGTTCCCATGCAGCTTTCTGGTATCTCAAAATCATCGCAGTCAAAATAGTAAAACCCTTCCGTCTCATACTCCTCATAATATTCATACCTTACCTTTTTCCCATAAGACCAATCCTCTTGATCTTCGTTAAATAGTTCGTAGAAGATGTAAATATAACTGCCATAAGCCGTCTCCCATGAACCGTATATCCTTACCTCATCCCCCATGTAACCTTTGCCACGTGAAACTTCGCCGCCGGAAAGGCTGAAGCTCCCTTGAGCCTGGACAGGAGAGGCTATACTGAGAGCAAAAATGCCCGCGAGGCAGATGGCAAAGACGATAGCTAATCGAGATAATAATTTCATTTTATTGTCCCCCTTAATCATAGTTACAGTCAATTGTAAAAATATTCATAACTCCCTGACCCTGTACCCTTCGCTTCCTGTCATACTGAGCACAGCAAGGAATCTCTTTTATTATAAACGAAAATACAATAAAAAAGTAAACGCCTCAGGCTAAGAAATGGAATTTTTCTTGAGGACATCAGTACATATATATCAGGCTAGCTTCTTATTTACGAAGATTATAGCATAACATAGCCTGAAAAGGGTAGCCCCCCCCCTACCTTCTTTCCTTTCCTCTCTCTTGATGGGAGAGGATTAAGGTGAGGGTGAGTTAGGTGAGGGTGAGTTAGGTGAGGGTGACAAAGGTGAGAAAGGTTAAGATGTAGACCCCCTCCCTCTAACTCCTATTGGTTATACTACTTAACATGAGTGCTGTCAAAAAGCTAA
>JAXHSX010000110.1:0-13391 GCA_034190625.1 Chloroflexota bacterium | reverse complement strand
TGCTGCAATTGTAGACTCTCCTAAGCCGATTATTGCTGCCATTAAGGGCTACTGTATCGGGGGACATCATCATCTTGCCTACCATTGCGATCTTACCATCGCCGCTGATAATGCTATCCTGGGCCAGACTGGCCCTAGAGTAGCCAGCCCTATCCATGGCTTTCTCGTTTCCTCTCTAGCACACGTGGTAGGAGTAAAAAAAGCCAAGGAAATTTGGATGCTCTGCCGTCAGTACACTGCACAGCAGGCTCTGGAATTTGGCTTGGTGAACACTGTGGTTCCCTTATCCAAGTTAGAGGAGACAGTAGACCAGTGGTGTGACGAGCTGTTGAACATTATCCCCACCTGCCTTGCTTTGGTCAAAAGGAGCTTTGCCTCCATTGATAAATACTTGGAAGCCGACATGGGGAAAATACTAAACGAGGTGTCTCCGGACTTCTTCAGCCGCCCTGAGGTGGAAGAAGCACATAAGGCATTCTTTGAGAAGAGAACACCGGATTTCTGGAAAGACGCCAGGAAGGCTTCTACCTGAGGATAAGTCGTCAGGGTCCGACGGGAAAGCCCCCAACTGAGGGACTGCCTCACTTAGATAAAAATAGTAGTGAGCTTTCATCCCGCTATGCAGTCAATATGGACTGCAACCCTATGTTTGGACAGAAAAGGTTAGATGAGTCTGACGGGGTTTTCCCTTCTTAATTTTGTTTCGTAACTATAGTCAATTGCAAAATTCCTTATAATTCTCCCTCCCCTGGCGGGAGGGAGTTAGAGGGAGGGGGATTTCACCCTCACACCCCTCGCCAGATAAAGAGTGAGAGTGGACGAGGGTCACCCTTTAGCCCTCTCCCTTCAAGGGAGAGGGATCCTTCTCATCAGGTGGCCAATAACCCAATGCCGACAATGGAGTCGTTAGATATTTGACATCACTATTAAAGATTGTTTACAATGAGGCGAATTGAAATTACTAGTCATAGGATTAGGTCAATGTGGCGGTCGTATTGCTGACAGGTTTGCCCGCTTAAATAATAGAGGGCATGCCAAGCGGAAAATCAACATATTGGCTGATGCCCTTGCTGTCAATACAGATGTCGCCGATTTAAGCGGATTACGTACGATTAAACCCGATTACAAGCATAGAATTCTCATTGGTGGTCAACGTACCAACGGTCACGGAGTAGGCAAGATAAGTGAACTTGGCGCTGAGATAGCGAAAGAAGATACTGATAAGATCATAGATGCTATAAGAAAAACAGACCGGTTCTATGATATCGATGCCTTCTTATTAGTCGCCTCTTCCGCCGGTGGCACTGGCTCAGGATCGATATCAGTGTTAACGCAGCGACTAAAAGAGCGCTATATAGGAAAGCCAGTTTATAATGCCATCCTCCTGCCATTTAGGCAGGAGGAAATAACAGAAACAAGAACTATTTATAACACAGCCGCATGCCTCAAATCTTCGTACTTAGTATCCGATGCAGTGTTTCTTATTGACAATCAAAGGTATGTAAAGAAAGACTCTTCGGCCGCGAATAACCTGGCAGCGATTAACGCCCGAGTGGTTGAGCCTTTTTATAATTTACTCTGCGCAGGTGAAGAGAAACGTAAAGAATACGTTGGAGCCAAGACACTCGATGCGGGAGACATAATACAGACTTTGGCAGGTTGGACAGTCATCGGTCAAGGCAGTTCGCAAATTCCAAAAAGGATACCTCTGCTGGGGAAGTCACATGATTTTAGGATCAATATGAATGAAACGAGTAAAGCAGCTCATGCTATGGATCAAGCCTTGGGCGAGTTATCTATCACATGCGATCCCAAGGAAGCCGGGCGGGCTCTATATCTTGTCACTGCACCACCCAAAGAAATGAGTATGGATATAATCAAGCAAGTTGGGGACAATCTGAAAGCTATAGCACCAGAAGCGCTGATACGGAGCGGTGATTACCCTAGACAAAAAGGTTCGTTGGACGTCACTGTAATCCTGTCTGAACTTAACACTATTAAAAAAATCACGAACTACTTCACTAAAGCAATTGAATTAATTTCCACTATGAAAGCTAAAAACCAACTGGGATATCAAAGCAGGGAACTTGAAGAAACCTTCACCGATATTCCTGTGTTACTATAATTGATCGGTTGAGTCCTGTTATTATATTTCATCGTCCTCTACATCTTCTTCCTCAATATGTTTATCTTTATCAGACGCATACATTCGAGTTAGAAAATCCAAGCGCGACTGAATTTGTTTCTTTGATCCCCTTGGCTCCATCTTACTTTCCGCACTGACTTCGGTTCTTCCTAAAGCTTTCTCCAGCATCTTTAATGGCATTTCGAAAGGCTCCTCAAGCTCCCCACTTAACTTTTCTGCCCCACCAACCGCTTTCTCAAATACTCGGACTGATGCTTTCGCTGCTCGCTTGGCCGATTTGCCTGTTTCCTCAGCTATATTAACTGCCCTCTCCAACGTCCTTACCGATGTTGCAACAGCCTCTTTGGCTATTCTTAGGGATGTCTCGGTAGCTTCCCTGAGTGTTTTTGTAGATTCTTCGGTAGCCTTCCTGGCTGCTTGACCTATTTCCTCAGCCCTGCTCATAGCTTCTTGGGATGCCTTCTTTGCTTCCTCAGCAGTCTTTATGGCTGCTTGGCTTACGTCTTCAGCTTTGCTTATAGCCTCCTGAGATGCTATTTCTGCTTCCTCCACGGCTTTTATAGTCGCTTGACTTATTTCCTCAGCTCTGCTCACAGCCTCTTGTAATGCTCTTTCCAGTTCTTCGGCTTTGCTTGTAGCTTCTTGGGATGTTTTTGTTAATGTCTCAATAGCCTCATTAGCCGACTTGACTGATACCTGAACTCTACTTATAGCTTCCTGAGATTCGCTTATCGCTGTCTTAGCTTCTTTCTGGGTTGTTTTGCTTATCTCATTGGCTCTGTTAATCACTTCCCCGAATGTCTTTGTCAACGCCTCAGTAGAAGCCTTGGTCAACTCGGTTACTTTATCGGTTCTGCTTATTGCCTTCTCAAACGCCTTTGTCGACGCTTCAACAGACTCTGTAGCTGCTTGACTCATCTTCTCAGCTTTGCTTATCGCTTCTTGGGATGCTTTTTTAGCCTCCTTAGCAACTTTTTGCGCTTCTTGGCCTATCTTTTCAACCTTGCTTATTGCTGCCCGGGATTCCCTTTTCGCTTCTTCAGCAGCTTCCTTAGCCTCCCGGCTTATTTTCTCAGCCTCGATTATATCTCTTTGGGATACTTTTCCTGATTCCATAACAGTCTTCTTGTCCTTTTGGTTTAGTCTGTCAGCCTCACTTGTTGTCCTTTTAAATATCTCGCTATTGTCTTCTATCTAATAACAACACTTTAATGAACTGAACTATCTGTGTCAAGTTCCTTCAGCATTCAACCGACTTAAAGGAAGCTTGTCCAATGAAAAGATACTCAATGCATTTGAATTCAAGTTTCGGGTGTGCCACATTCACTTGCTTCGCCCTTGAGCGTTTCCACGGCATGGGGGAGAACCGGTAGTATCGCCTCAAGACACTCGCGCACTGCCCTGGGACTGCCGGGCAGGTTGATAATTAGACATTTTCCGCGGGTTCCAGCGACAGCTCTACTCAGCATCGCCATCGGAGTTTTCTTAAGGCTCTCAAGTCTCATAGCTTCAGCAAAACCGGGGGCGATTCTGTCAACTACCACAAGAGTAGCCTCAGGAGTAACATCCCTGGGGCTAAGCCCTGTACCTCCGGTGGTAAAAATAACATCCGCATTCCCTTCATCTGCCCATCGGGCTAACTTCTTAGCAATAATTTCCTTTTCATCGGGAATGACATCATAATTTATAATGGCAGCACCCATCCCGGAAAGAATCTCTCGAATGGCTTGGCCGCTTCTATCCTCACGCTCCCCACGCGAGCCTTTGTCGCTAACAGTCAGTATCCCTACATTAAACATGTTATTCAGCCGCACCCCACCCCTCCTGAAGTGGAGCGGATTTTATAACATATCATCTACTATGTTCAGATAGCAAGTTAAGGAGTGAATCACACATTCTCCCTCCCCTGGCGGGAGGGAGAATTATAAGGAATTTTACAATTGACTACGTATGTACTCTTAGTTTCATCGCAATGACAGGAGGAAAGTCACGATGACATTCCTTCAAGGCTTGTTTCTTATAGAAATATCAAGGTTTTTTATTTTTCCTACACCCTTTAATGTTGAAACCGCAGCTAATAAAGGTTTAGCCATAACTTCTTTAACGAAGGGATGCATAGATATTTGTTCTCCATTGACAAAGACAGAAATATCGCTTTCGGTCCGGAAGATGAAATTCTCCTCGATGAAATCTGCGATGCCCTCAGTATCATCCGGTGAAAATTGCGGCACGTCTATCTCCAGAGGCTCATTGCTAACCACAGCAGAGAGCATTTGCACCGGGCAAGCCAAGTCATCTCCCAGTTCCTTCCTGTGTACTTCAATCTTGGGAACCTTGCCTTTCTTAAACCCCTCCATCAAGACAAGGTCAACCCCACCACCAATGATGCGCAAGATTTCATCGATACTGGCGTCACAATCGGTATTCTTAATGAGGGTAAGCTTGGTAGATGAGCTAGCGAGTACAGCATCAGACCCAGCTTGAGCAAACCTCCAGCTATCTTTTCCCGGGATGTCTACATCTATCGCCTCCGGGGCATGCTTTACCGCAGCAATCTTATAGCCTCGTTTCTTGAATTCCAGGATCAACTGCTCTACGAGGGTCGTCTTGCCTGCTTTGGATTTACCTACAATACAAACCGCTGGCATCATCTTACCCTCACCCTAACCCTCTCCCTTCAATGGAGAGGGAAAGTACCAATCCAGCATTTGCACTAATACCTTTTTTCCTGCCTCGACTCCGGAGGTGTTCTCAGGAATAACAGCCAGACCATTGGCTTTTGCCATTGAGGTCAATATTCCCGAGCCCTGTGGACCGGTAAGGCGCGCGTGATATTCCTCGCCTATTTTAGTTATTATTACTCTGGCAAATAGGCGCCGTCCATCGCTATTCTCGACGTCCTCATCCATAATCGCTTGAATCGTTGGCTTGGCTAAGTCTTTTCTTCCCATCATCTTCAAGATAGCAGGGCGAGCGAACTGTTCAAAAGTAATCATGGCACTCACCGGATTACCCGGCAGACCCAAATGTGGCACCTTTTTCTCTCCGACTCTCATTACTCCAAAAGCCGATGGTTTTCCCGGCTTCATGCAGATTGTCCACAAGGCAATTTCTCCACGCTTTGCCAAGATGTCCTTCACCACATCATAATCTCCCAAGGAGACACCACCACAGGTAATGAGCATGTCTGAAGCCTGGCTCTCATCAATTTTCTCATTCAGCGACTCCACTGAATCACGACCTATGCCCAGGATTTTAGGAATTCCACCATAACGGAGAATCTCAGCAGCAATGGTATATGTATTGCTGTTATAAATTTTGCCGAGAAGCAACGGTTCACTCGCCTCCACAAGCTCGTCTCCAGTAGCCAGAACGGAAACAACAGGACGGCGGATAACCGAGGCGCTAGTATGCCCTAAAGACGCCATTACTCCTATTTCCGCCGGACGGAGCAGAGTGCCTCCCTTCAAAACTAATGCACCTCTGGCAATGTCCTCACCGCAACTCCGGACATTCAATCCCTTTTTAAACTCACACAATATGCCAATCTGCGATGAGGGATGTTGACGAGAAAGCTCGTCTGTATCTTCAAACTGCACTACAGCGTCAGCTCCTTGAGGCAGGGGGGCTCCTGTCATAATACGAATAGCCGTTCCCGTCTTAAGCTTTGCACCCGGTACAGAACCGGCGGCAACTTCACCCACGACAGGCAGAACCCTTGGGGATAAACTATTAGCGCCACAAGTGTCTTCAGCTTTGACAGCATAGCCATCCATAGCGGAATTATCCCAAGGAGGAATATCAATGTCAGCATAGATGTCTTGAGCCAAGACCTGACCCAAACAATCTAAAATGGGCTTTCCCTCTGGGCCCAGAACCTCGAAAAAACTTAAAATCTTGTCTAAAGCTTCCTCAACGGAAATCATGCCACAAACCTTTTATATTAATATGATAATTGGGAAACATTTTCATTCGTTGCTAGCATATTCGCTCGACCTAAGTCCGTCTCAGAATTAATATTATAGAAACTTGAAAGGTCAGGATCGAACTGTTGACATTCTTCTTTCGTAACATGCCTCACATTCACCATGTTAAGGAATCTAGCAATCCCCAACCGATGGTTCTCCAATCGTATTCGCATACTATCCAGGCAGCTCTTAGCATACACCCCATGAAGAGGTTGGATCCTATCTGTAAAAGGAACAACAGCATCGAAACCGGGGCAGAGCTTGACCATATAGCGCAATAGCTCGATATTCAGGAAAGGCATATCACAAGCGACTACAATATTATAGAAGGACTTACTAAGTGATAATCCCGTGTAGATTCCACCGAGCGGGCCCTTGTCCGGATACAAATCTGGTTTGTACTCTATATCGGGTGTAGAGGGGAAACCAGGCTGCCAGAGAGACCCTGCGACTATTATTTGACAGCTTATCGGCATGACTCGCTCGACGACTCGCTGAACCAGGCTCTTTCCGTCAACCATTACTAAAGCCTTGTTTTTCCCAAACCGAGAGCTTTCGCCTCCGGCAAGGATAATTGTAGTCACCAAGTTATGCTCACCCATACTTTATTATCCTATACCCGCACCTTAGCTACACATTCTACCTTATCATTAATCTCTTTCACAACCAGAGTAAAGCCATAGATTTTTTTGTTTTATCACCCTACCCCTGAGAAAAACGAAGGGGAAGGGTCTAGATTCTTCGCCTTCGGCTTAGAATTATCACGTCTCTTTACAGAGACACCACGATGTACGAAAACAGGCAAGTTGGGCACATTACTCTATCCCCCCTCACTCTAACTCCCTCCCGCCAGGGGAGGGAGAATCTGTGATTCCCTCTCCCTTGCTGGGAGAGCTAAAGGGTGATCTTCATCCACCCCACTCTTTATCTGGCGAGGGGCGTGAGGGTGTCTTTTTGCTATTTTCATAGCAATGACAGTTGTGATTTAATGAACGACCTCAAGCCATCGGTTTGACAAAGAGCCTGATATAGTGTAAAAAAATTATACGATGAAAACCATGGAAATTCAGCAAAGGCAATCCCAGGAAGCACGGCAGGAGTTCAAGTTAATGGCCCGCCTAGAGCAGGCCAACTTGTTGGAAATGCCCGAAGATGAGTTTAATAACCTCATTAGTGAAGCAGAAAACTGCCCCTTATTCAAAAGTTTATATCAGAAAGAGAAAATAATTCGCTATCAGAGATATCCGCAAACTGATATATCCTCTCACTTTTACCAACTTAATGAAGAAATTGCCGCCGACACAAGTTCTCCCGACGTCGACTCTCTTTTGCTGGACAAAGAAGACATGGTTCATCAGATACAAAAGATAGGATTGGAAAAATTCAGGCGATATTTCCTATATGCTGAAACGGAAATTAGTCCAGAAGAGGTTGCCCGGGAATGCAATCTGGACCTTGCCGAGATCCAGAAGATAAATAACCTTATCACTGAATTTTCTATTTTGAGCGAGTTTTACAATCCCACTGCTATTAGTCCAGGACATGGAATTTACTACTCCAAAATCGCTTCGGTGGAAAGGGGAGGAGAGGGCTTTGTCATAGGCTATTTCTCACCTTCCTTTGCCCGGGGAAGATATTCGGTTGATTATGAAAAGTTTGAAGAATTAATAAGACATGAGGCTTTCGATAGAACCAAGGTGAATGAAGCCAAGCAACTATTTAAAAAGCTAGAGCTAATCAATAACCGTAAAGATACAATAACTCGGATATTGCAGAGTATTTTGGAAAAGCAGGTGCTCTATTTCGAATCTCACGACCCTAAAGCTCTTCTGACCTTCAGTCAAAAGGAGCTAGCTAAAAAGATTGGACTCGTTCCAAGCTCAATTAGTCGTGCCATCAGGGGCAAAAGCCTTGAGACACCGTGGGGCGAAGAGAAAGCTCTTAAGGATTTCTTTCCCCGACCGAGAAGGTTTAAAATGGAACTGCTCAAGCAACTCCTTGAGACTGAGGAAGAGGTTCTCTCCGATGAAGCGATGAAGGTTAAACTTGAGCAGAAATTTGGCGTATCTATTTCCCGCCGTTCAGTTGCAAGCATTAGGAAGGAATTAAAGATATCGCCAGCACGGAAGCGAAAATGACATTAAATTTAGCGAAGGAAATTATAGATAATGCTTCCACATTAAAGAACACGTGGCGGCCATGGCAAGAGGTGGGAAAGGGAACTACCTTCAGTATCTACTTAGGAGTCTATGGCGATGAAAAGGACTAAAGTACTTGTCGTTGATGATGAAACTATTGTCCGTGAATCACTGTGTGGTTGGCTCAGCGACCTCGGTTATCAACTTTTCAGCGCTGAAAACGGCCCTAAGGCATTAGAGATTATTAAGAAGGAGCACCCAGGAATTGCCATCACTGGTCTAGGATACCACTGGTTGAGGAAAACTTTTACTTTGCCAAGGAGAAAAACCTGTTCTAGAAAACTAAAGAGAGGACGTAAATGAGTGTAGTCTTTATTGTAGCAGAGAAATGCAATGGATGTTATGCCTGTGTTCGCAACTGCCCGCTTAAAGCGATCAGGGTGAAGGAGGGAGTAGCCGAGATTATGGAGGAGCGCTGTGTTGAGTGCGGCGACTGCATCAACATCTGCGCCGCAGGAGCAATACAGGTCAAGGATGATATGGACCTTGTCCGGCAGCTATTGGGTCGACATACCCCGGTAATTGCTATTCTTTCCTCTGCATTTCCTGCTGCTTTTCCACAACTTTGGCCGGGGCAGATGGTAGCTGCCCTCAGAAAGCTGGGGTTCAGCGAGGTAATGGAAACTGCCTTTGGCGCCGAACTGGTCTGCCGTGAATATGGCCGATTGGTAAGAGAAGTGGAGGAAAAGCCCTTTCTTTCCTCCACTTGCCCCGCCGTAGTCTCCTTCATTGAAAAGGTTCATCCTGAGCTACTCGGTAACCTGGCACCCATCGTCTCACCTATGGTCGCTATGGGTAGGGTCATTAAATGGCAGTATAATCCTGAAGCCAAAGTAGTCTTCATCGGCCCCTGTGTCGCTAAGAAAGCTGAAAGCGAGGATGAAAAGGTTGCCGGAGTCATTGATGCTGTCCTCACCTTCCCCGAGATTAAGGAAATGCTGACAGCAAAGGAAATTGACCCTGTGTCTGAAGAAAAAGAGGAATTTACCGGCCCCATGCCTTATCTCGGACGCCTGTTCTCTATACCCGGAGGTTTGCTCAAGATAGCAGGAATCACTGAGGATATCCTATTAAGCAATGTCATTGTAACCGAGGGTATTGACCGCACTATCAGCTGCATCCAAGAGTTTGCCCAGGGTAAGATCAGAGCTAAGTTAATGGACATCTTCTTCTGTCAAGGCTGCATTGGCGGACCATCGATGGATAAAAATATAAGCCTTTGCGGACGGAAAGGAATAATAACTGACTATACTTTAATGGAGGCAGATCCCGCTCGAACAGAGAGCGAGATTGAGAAATACGCTGGTATCGACCTCAGCCGCAAATTTACCAACCGATATACTGAGCTACCCACTCCCGGCGAGAAAGAGATCGATAATATCCTAGGGCAGATCAACAGGCTAAAAATGAAAGACCAGCTCAACTGTGCTGCCTGTGGATATAATACCTGTCGAGAGCTGGCTATCGCCGTTTGTCAAGACTTGGCCGAGAACGAGATGTGCTGGCCTTACTTGCTTGAGAAGTTAAAAACCACTCAGGATGATCTTATTCAAGCCGAGAAACTGACCTCCCTGGGCCAGCTAGCTGCCTCCATCGCCCACGAGCTCAATAATCCTCTGGCTGGTGTTCTTGTTTACACCAAGTTGCTATCAAAGAAAATAGCTGGTGGCACTTTCATAAAAGAAGAAGGTTTAGGGCAACTTTCGAAGATGGAATTAGAAGTAAATCGTTGTTCGAGGATAATTCGAAACCTCCTGGATTTCGCTCGTCAAACAGAGCCAATGCTGAGGCTGGTGGATGTTAACCAGGTTTGGGAGCAAACTTTGCTCTTGGTATCTCATCACGCCCAACTTCAAAACATTGAAATAATAAGAGACTTCAGTCCTTCCTTACCCAAGGTCATGGCCGACTTCGACCAGCTTCAACAGGTATTCACCAATCTCAGCCTGAATGCTATACAGGCAATGCCTGATGGAGGTAAACTTACGCTACGTACGTCAGTAGTCAATAACCATCTCATAATCAATGTCCAGGATACTGGACACGGTATCCCCAAAGACAACATGTCCAAGCTTTTCACCCCGTTCTTTACCACCAAGGAAAAAGGCGAGGGGGTAGGCCTAGGACTAGCTGTGGTTCATGGCATTATCGAGAGACATAAAGGAAAGATCAAGGTGCATAGCGAGGTGGGGAAGGGAACCACATTCAGTGTCCACTTAGGAGTCTTTGACAATGAAAAAGATTAAAATACTTGTCGTTGATGATGAAGCTATTGTCCGTGAATCACTGTGTGATTGGCTCAGCGACCTCGGTTATCAACTTTTCAGCGCTGAAAACGGCCCTAAGGCATTAGAGATTATTAAGAAGGAGCACCCAGGAATTGCCATCACTGATCTAATGATGCCTGGAATGGATGGGATCGAGTTGATGAGAAGGGCTAAAGAGATTCAACCCAATATAGAAGTAGTCATCATCACAGCCTATGGAAGTATCCCCACGGCCATCGCTGCTATGAAGGAAGGAGCTTACGACTACATTGAGAAGCCCTTTTGCCCTGAAAGGGCTGAACTATTGGTAAAGAAACTAGCCGAACATCAGGAATTGGTTGAGGAAAACCTTTCCCTGCGTCAAAGATTAGAAGACCATTACCGCTTTGAGAATATCATCGCTAAAAGCTCTAAGATGCAGCGGATAATCGAGATAATAAAGACCATAGCGAAAAGCAATGCCACTGTATTGATTACAGGCGAGAGCGGCACAGGGAAGGAGTTGGTGGCACGTGCCATTCATTCTCAGAGCCACCGTCGAAGCAAATCTTTCGTCGCCGTTAGTTGTGCTGCTTTGCCGGAAAGTCTGCTGGAAAGTGAACTGTTTGGCCACGAGAAAGGCTCCTTCACTGGAGCTTATAGCCAAAAGAAAGGGAAATTTGAGTTCGCTAACGGCGGGACACTCTTCCTGGACGAGATTGGAGAGATGAGCACCAATATCCAAGTCCACCTATTAAGGGTATTAGAGGAAAAGGAATTTACTCGTGTCGGTGGCAACGAGTTGATCAAGGTTGATGTAAGGGTTGTTTCAGCGACTAATAAGGACTTGAAAATAGCAATAGAAGAAGGGAGATTTCGTGAGGATCTCTATTATCGCCTCAATGTAGTTGCCATAGAATTGCCTCCTTTGAGAGAGAGAAAAGAAGACATTCCCCTCTTTGCCGAGCATTTCTTGCATAAGTTCGCTCAGGAAAACCAAAAGGAGGTTACCGATTTCTCCCCTGAGGCAATGGAATTCCTGCTGAATTATGACTGGCCTGGCAATGTTCGTGAGCTCGAAAACGTTATTGAAAGGGCAGTCATCTTAGCCAAGGATAGTCTTATCACTATTCATGATCTACCTCATGAGAATATGTCGCCAACTCGTTTGGCTGTAGCAGGAAAAGAACTTAGAGAAGTAGAGAAAAACCACATCTTGAATGTACTTTCCCAGACTGGCGGGAATTATAGTGAGGCGGCTAGAATCTTGGGAATTACCAGAATGACACTTTACAACAGAGCGAGGGACTATGGTTTGAGCGTAAAATAAATAGACAATAGCTGACTATTTTCTTTACAAGCTGTAGAAATACAGTTGAATTTCTACAGCCTCTCATCACATAAAAAGCTACCCGGAGAATTCTCGGGGTAGCTTTTTTCTTTTGGCAAGAGAATTGCAACACTAAAGGGTGAAAGGAGATTTAAAAATGAGCAGACAAACAATTTCAACAATACAAGAAAAAGAAAAGGAGGTAAACAAAATGAAACCAGTATTGATCGTTGAGGATGAAGCCATCATGCGGGAGTCTCTCAGGGACTGGCTTAATGATGAAGGCTACGAGGTAGAGACTGCCGAGGAAGGAGAGGAAGCTCTGAAAAAGATTGAGGAAAGGGAATTTGGTGTTGCGGTTCTCGACCTAAGGCTGCCAGGAAAAGATGGACTTGAGGTGCTAAGAGAAGCCAGTACACAAAACCCAAAGTTTAAAGGTATCGTCATCACTGCTTACCCCTCAGTGGAGACGGCAGTGGAGGCAATGAAAATTGGGGCAGTGGACTACATGGTTAAGCCCTTTACACCCGACGCCTTGGAGAAGTCGATCCAAAAAGTCCTTGGCCCTGCTCAGGCGGAGATAAGACCTAAAGAGGCCAATGTTGAGGAAACTTTGGCACAAGCTCCTGCAGAAGAAGCTTTGACACAAACTCCGGCAGTCGCAGAGGAAAGGGTCGAAGAAATCATAGCCATAACCCGGGAAGAAATTCCCGGACACCTTGAGCAAGGCAAGACCTACTTCGATGCCGGCCAGTATATGGAAGCACTGAGGGAATTTCAGTCTATCCTCAATATCACTCCAGGCCACATGGAAACCCGAGTTTGGATACAAAAGACCAAGGAAGCAGTGGCGGAGCCGAAGACCGGAATTGCTGAAGCTGGAGTTACTGTTAGGGAGGCGGTGAAACCCAAGGAATGCCTCTGGTCAAGAATGGGAGTTGTTTCCTACAGAATCTGCACCCGCGATTATGACTGTCTCACCTGTGAGTTTGATCAGACGATGCAAGACAAAATAGCCGTTGGTGAAGCTCCAGAGCTTGACGAAGCGATGGAAAGGCTTAAGGAACTGCCAGGTCCTCAGAGAATCTGCCGTTATGCTCTCAAGGGTGATGTATCCTATCGGCTTTGCTCTCGTTTGTTCCAATGTGCAACCTGTGAGTTTGGTCAGAGCATGCAGGATGCTCTAGAGCAGAAACTAACCAAGCTAGCTGCTCGTCGAGAAGCTCTGCACAAAAAGGAGGAAAAAAGTAAAGCTTAGACTACCTGGAACTTTAGTAGTAGGTTTAAATAGCCAGGTGCATGATATATATCATGCACCTGGCTATTTTCTAAAGTATACCCACCCAAACCCAAGGAAAACTTAGAGCCAAGACGAGTAACCCTAACCAAGCAACAGTCAGGTAAGGAATATAATACCGCGTGCTATGGCCCATTACGTTCTTCTTTATGCGTACATCGCTGCCTTGGCATCTTTTCCAACTTCGTCTTCTGTGCCATGAAAAT
>JAXHSX010000011.1:0-4817 GCA_034190625.1 Chloroflexota bacterium | reverse complement strand
CTGCCGCTTCGTCTACGACGAAGCGCGAGTAAATAGCAGATAAGACATCCTCAACCTGTTTGGGGGAAAGCAGGCTCGGTGTCCCTCCACCAAAGTACATACTGCACACTCGTTGGCCAGTAGCAGACAGAGCTAACTCCTCCTTAATCGCTTTGACGTATGCAGGAATGTCGGCCTCGCGGTCCTGGTATGACACAAAGGAGCAATAGTTACACTTGCGGAGGCAAAAAGGAAAATGAATGTAAAGCGCGATATCTTGGTTCATCAGAGTTCGGCGTTCGACAAATCTGAACATTTAACCGAAAATGTTTCTCCCGTACCACATGAAATTCTCACAAACATAATTGTAACAAAAGCCACTCTAAAAGTAAGTTTTCTGGAAGTGACGAAAAAGCATATCGGTTAGCAATGCAGTCCTATGTGGTTGGGCTGGAGAGTATTTTGACGAATGGATGAAACAAAAAGAAGGTCTCCCAAAACGGGAGTCTTCGATGATATACCTGTAAAATATAATTTAGTATCGTGTTCCCTAAATTGAAGGGCTATCTTCCCTCTTCAGCAGCGAGTCTCGCCAACCGATCCAGCACCGTCTTCAAAGCATCCAACTCTTTCCCATAACCAGCCCAATCGCCTTCCTTAAGGTACTGCTGAGCTTTGTCATAATGCTGCTGAGCTTCCTCAATTAGACTGGCTATTTCAGCGACCGATGGCTCTTCTGGTTCTTCCGGTTCCGTTGGAGACGGAGGTTCTACTACGGGTTCAGTGGGTGGCGCCTCAACACCAAAGATAGCTGTGAGGCTTTCCCCCAAAGTAGGCTCCATCGCTATCTGTTCACCGGCAGCCACGATAACCCGTTTCAGCTCTGGAAGTCCACCAGACTCTGCCTGGAGGAAGACCGGCTCCACATATAGATAGGATTTGCCTAAAGGAATCATAAGGAGGTTGCCGCGGATAACGCGAGAGCCACCGCGACCCCACAGGGCAAGCTGCTCAGTGATGACAGTGTTCTGCTGGATCCGGTTCTCGATCTGACTGGGACCATACACAAGCCGCTCCTTAGGGAAATAGTAAGCCAGCAACTTACCATAGTTCTCTCCGTCACAGCCGGCAGCAAGCCAGCCAATGGCATTATTCTTGTTCACCGGGGTGAAGGGCAACATGAGTAGAAACTCCTCTTTAGCTCCATCAGGCAGGCGCATGATGATATAGTAAGGCTCCATAAGCTGTTCTCTGCCTGCATAGACTTCTCTAGGCACAGCCCATAAGTCCTCCTGATTGTAGAATACCCGGGCATCACGCATATGGTAGCTCTGGTATACCGATGCTTGGATATTGAACATGTCTTCGGGATAACGGAGGTGGACTCGCAACGATTCAGGCATTTGCTCCAGAGGAACGAACAGCTCAGGGAAAATAGCCTGGTATGTCCGTATTAAAGCATCGGTTGGGTCGGCTATATAAAAAGTCACACTGCCATCGTAGGCGTTAATAACTGCTTTAACGCTATTTCGTATATAGTTTAATTCAGCTCCAAGCGGCTCAGAATAGGGATACCGGTCAGTGGTGGTATAGGCGTCCTGTATCCAGAATAACCTTCCATCCATAACCACGAGATAGGGATCGCTGTCTAGTTTTAAAAATGGTGCCAGGTGATTCACCCTCTCACTTATATTGCGATAATAAAGTACCGTACTCTCAGGAGTTAACTCGCCACTGATGAGGATATTGAAGTCACCGAATTGCCAGGCATAGACCAATCGGCGGATGAAACTGCCCAGGCTAACCCCACCATCACCCTCATAATAACCGTAGACATTATCATCCCCCATAGGATAGTCGAATTCCTTAGTCTTCGTATTCGTAATCACGTAATCATTCGTCTTTTCCCCAAAGTACACTTGGGGACGCTCTATATTGAAGTCACCAACAGGGGGTATATCCTTTACCCATAATACAGGTAGCCCTTCGGCGCTGACCTCGTTAACCGGGCTTAGAGCGAGACCATAGCCATGGGTAAACTGCAGCCGACGGTTGACCCAAGTTTGCGCCTGTCCAGCTAATTTCTCCGCTGATAACTCTCGAGCCGACAGCATGACCTGCCGATATTCGCCATCAATGGTATAGCGATCGACATCGACATCATAGAAATCGTAGTAGAGTCGAATAGACTGAATCTGGTTATAGGTGTCCTTTAGTGGGCGATGATCCCAGAGCCTGATGTTGTTGATAGTTGCCTCGTTTTGGGCTATATCCTGGTAAGTTAGCGCCTTCTCCGCAGGAAAGGCCTCCTCATAAATCCGGTCGAGAGCGAAGGCTTCTCTGGTAAATTGGATATTATACTCGATGTAAGGCGTCTCTCGTGCTAACTCATTGGGCTGCACTTGAAATCTCTGCACTAGAGCAGGGACGATCGCCCCAGCGATAATGGCAACGACTATCCATCCTCCGATCCCATAGTATATCCAGCGAGGATTGCGCCTAAATATGAAAGCTACCAAGACTCCTATGCAGATGATCACTACTGCAAAAAGGATCCACTGTGATGGAAGCTTGGCGTGGATATCAGCATAACTAGCTCCGAAGACTACTCCCCGTCCGGAGAAGACCAGCTCCCAGATACCAAGCCAGTAACCCCAAGCGAAGAGGCCCAAGATGGCTATACCTATTCCACAAGCATGAGCTAACACCGGTCTGGCCAGATCAAACTTAAGCCGCTGCGTGCTATAGCTCAAGAAATACACCACGGCGCTGCCAATGAGGCTGACTATCAGCGCGGCCAAGAACCAGCTTCGTAGAAAGTGAAGGAAGGGTAGTGAGAAGACATAAAAAGCGACCTCCTTATGGAAAATTGGATCAGCGACGCCAAAAGGTTGCCCGTTGAAGAACTGAAGTATCATCTCCCAGTTGCCCTGAGCCACCAGACCAAATATTAGGCTGAGCACCACCGTTACCAGGATAACACCCCACTTATGTATCCGCCGTGACTGATGCGCCATGGTCCAAGGCCAAAAATGAGTTTCAGTACTGGGAGCCAACCGTGTAGCTAGAACTAAGTTCCCCAAGAACAGGATGCAAAAAATGAAGGCTGCGGAGAAGAAGATCAACACCCTGGTCTTCAAAATAGTAGTATAGACGCTGCCATAACCCAGACTGCTGAACCACAGCCACTCAGTATAGAACCCCTTTAATACGTTTAGGATAATAAATAGAATTATGACCGCAGCCACGATTATAATTATCTTGTTAGTGCGTCCGCGCCGGGCAGGCTGCACAGGCTCTTTACTTCCGCCTTCGGGAAACCAGCGTTGCCATTGTCTGTCAAATGAATCCAATTTTACTCACCTCAATTTATTCTGAAATACGGCCTGAAATATAATTCGATTTATTATGTCGCATTGAACAATACTTCGTCCAGATTAACGATGTAGTTACCGACTCATAGACAGCCAACCATTCCAGCGACGGCAGCTAGAGGTGCTGATTGTATTACGATCGGCTCTTTTTGTCTCAAGACTCTTTAATCTCAGCCAGCTCCTTCTTTATAGACGCTCTTTGATCTCATCCAGTTCCTTTTTTATGTCCTCATAGTCATTTCTTAAGTCCTCAACGTCATTCTTTAAATCTTCGTAGGCCTTTTGTACATCCTTATATCCTTTTTGCAAATCTTCATAGCTCGTCTTTAAATCCTTGTGTGCAGTGGACTTAAAGTTCTCAAAATCGTCCTTCAAAGCACCGTAATCAGATTGTGTACATCCAGCTAGCGTTAGTGAGCTCAATAGCATAACTATAATCCCAACAATTACTAATGACATACGTCTCTTCATTTTTCCCTCCTTATTTCATGCTTCACATTCTATCATATTTAGTCCAGCTAGGCTGGTCAACCTGCGAGTTCTAGAACTATTGAAAACTTAGTGATCGACAGCGAGAATCACTGCCAATTCAATAATATCGCAAACAGAGAATTATATCCCATCATCTTCAACCCCACCACGTGTTACCTTTTGCCTGGAATTACTTTTTAAATCTTTTGCCCCTATTCCTCATGAATCGCTCATGAACATCTAAGAGGTCGATCTCTCCCATCCATATCTTTCCGATAAACCAGCCAGCCAGAATAAACAAAGCCACGATGAAGCCCTTCAGAGGCCCAAGCCATACCACAACAATTCCAATTACCAAGCCACTAATAGCACCTATTATTTTTGGGTTTAACATGTTCTATTAGCTCCCATCACTGCACAAGCAGCCTCCTGGCTTCTATTGACTCATATCTAACCTTAACATTCACCTGAACTACAGGAAGCTCGATGAGTCGCTCTATTGCTTCCTTGATCTTCCTCTGTATTTCAGCGCCGATCTCAACCACATTACTTCCCAGAATTACCAAAGCCCGGCAGGAAATTACCAACCCACCAGTACTTTCTCTCACACGGCATCTAACATCCCGCACACTATGGATAACAGCAGCAGTACTCTCTGCTAACATGCAGATGCTATCCGCATCAATAATGACTATGCCTTCTTCCGTGGAGCTTATGAGTAGTGGCGGTGGCTTTTGCAGTGGCCTGAACTCGAAGACTAGCATTGCGATCATGCCTAGAATAACGGCTATACTAATAGCTATACTAATCTCTATAGAGCCAAGTACATGGTTTAGCTGCGGCTCAAACCACCCATATAGCAAAACATCTGCTGTACCTACCCCGGTAGCCACAAGTAAAACAACTATTGCTCCAGCCAGTATCGTCAGCCCAACGATCACCACCACTACTCTATTAAAAATAGCCACAGATACCTTTCGTTTCCTAATCTAG
>JAXHSX010000109.1:0-6285 GCA_034190625.1 Chloroflexota bacterium | reverse complement strand
CTTTGTACTCTGGGTGCCTTTCTAAAAAGACGCTAAAAGCCTCTAATCGTTGAGGGATGCCTTTGGTATAATCCAGGCGGTCTATTGACAGAATTATGGTACGGTTTCCCAGCTTTTGACGAAACTTGGTTATCTCTGCTCGTACTTTTGAACCTTGGGCAGCGCTGGAATACCGTTTGTAATCTATTCCCATTGGAAATACGTCCGCCCTTATTACCCTGTCGGGAGTGGTGATTTGCCCCATAACAGCCTCATATCCTAACAAACGGTGTACACTGTTAATAAAATGTCGTGTGTAATCGTAAGTGTGGAAGCCTATGAGGTCTGATCCCAAAAGTCCATTTAAGATTTGCTTGCGCCATGGAAGCAAGCGAAATGTCTCGAAAGACGGGAAAGGGATATGAAGGAAAAACCCTACTATCGCCTCTGATAACCTCTGTCTTAAAAATCCTGGAAGTAGCATTAATTGATAATCGTGTACCCAGATAATATCGCCGGGTTCCGCAACTTCAACAACTGCGTTAGAAAAAGCCTCATTGACTCGTTCATAAGCCTGCCACGAATCTTCCTTATATACTGCATGGTCGGTGAAATAATGAAAGAGAGGCCAGATAGTTCTGTTACAAAATCCATGGTAGTAATCTTCGACGTCATTTTGGGAGAGAAAAACCGGATAGCAGTTTTCAGACCGTAATCTTGTTTTGATTTCCTCTTCTTCACTTCCTTTTATTTTTTCCGAATCGATCCCAGGCCATCCTATCCAGACGCTATTGTACGATTTGTGGAATGACACTAGACCTGTAGCTAGACCACCAACGCTAGGCTCAAAGTACAATTCGTTTTTTCTTTTCTCAATGATAACGGGCAATCTATTTGAAACAATTATCAGCCTCTGCACAATGTTTTATACTCCTTTGCGCTTAACGTTTAGGTAAGAAACCTAGCTCTCTTAGTCACGATAAATTCGAAATATAATACCTTCCAATGTTTATTATGGGACATTGATCTTTTCCACAGCCCTCCATCATTAAGCAGGTTAGTTAAATGAGATATCTGCCAGTTGGCTAATTATACTGTATGTTTTTCATGTCGTCTAATAAACTTATCTGGTGATGCCCAGTGTTCTTGCTTTCCACTTCCAATAGATGGTAATCGTCCTCTTACTTAAGCTGGCCTTGAATGCTATAATACCTGATGTTAAAACTCATGCCTATGGGGGGAATTGGCAGCAGCTGGTTAAGGAAGATATTAGGGATTTGGCGATGGTTGATTTAGATAATCTACTAATTTACCGGCAGGTTGATGCTTCTGGAATACTTGACCGTTTGCGTGAGTTCCCTGAACAATGCTGGCTAGCTTGGGAAAAAGTCTTGAAGTTCGACCTCCCCCGAGAGTATACCAGGATAGACAAGGTGCTTATCTTGGGGATGGGTGGGTCTGCCATTGGCGGTGAGATAGTACGGCGACTTGCATTGCCCGAGAGTAAGGTGCCTGTCTGGATACATCGTGACTATGGCTTGCCTCTTTTTGTGGATGATAGCACTTTAGTAATTGCCTCAAGCTACTCTGGGAATACTGAGGAGACCATCGACGCCTTCACAGAATCGCTCAAAACTCCTGCTAAAAAGCTTGTGCTCACCACAGGTGGTAAGCTTAAATATCTTGCTGATATGGAAGATATCCCCGTTTTTGTCATAGATTACCAGGCACCTCCGAGAACCGCTTTTCCCCACAGCTTTGTTTATCTAATCGGAATTTTTCAAAAACTCGGTTTGCTTAGAGATAAATCAATAGATTTGCAAGAATCGCTGCAGATTTTAAGTAAATTGACAAAGTACTTTACTGAAACTACTCCACTTACTTCCAACCCAGCAAAACAATTAGCTACTAAACTTTTGGGACACGTAATAGTGATTTATGGAGCGGGGATACTCTCAGAGGTAGCTCAACGCTGGAAAGCTCAACTTAACGAGAATAGCAAGACCTGGGCATTCTTCGAAGTTTTTCCTGAACTAAATCATAATGCAGTGGTAGGCTATGAGTTTCCTTCTCAAGAGAAGGAAGAGATATTTGTGCTTTTCTTACGTTCTTCATTGCTTCATCCCCGTAATTTGCTTCGCTATGAGGCTACAGCCAAGTTGCTGGCTAAGGCAGGTGTAATTCATGAATTCGTGGAAGCTGTAGGGGTATCTATGCTAGCTCAAGTGGTGAGTCTGGTTTTTTGGGGTGATTATGTGAGCTTCTATCTGGCGATATTAAATGGAACTGACCCTACACCAGTAGATTCTATAGACTTCGTGAAGAGGTATCTTGCTCAGTTTACCACTTTAAGCAGCTGAGAAAAGGAAGATAACGACTAGTTTACGACTGGGTGAGTAACTGAGTAGGATATCTGAATGAAAGCTTTGATATTGTGTGCTGGAGAGGGAACAAGGCTCAAACCTCTTACCCATACTATGGCAAAGTCTCTTATTCCCGTCGCCAATAAGCCAATCCTTTTCTACGTCTTGGAACAGCTTAGGGAAGCTGACATTACGTACGTTGGTATTGTTGTCTCTCCTAAAACTGGTAACTGGATTAAAGAAGCTGTGGGTGACGGCTCTAAATGGGATGCTCATATCACATACATTGTCCAATCAGAGCCACTTGGTCTGGCTCATGCCGTAAAGACAGCCCATGAATTTTTAGGCGATTCTCCATTTTTAATGTTTTTGGGCGATAATCTTATTGATGGTGGTGTCACGAAATTTGTAAGCCAGTTCAATGCCTATGTTCCAGATGCTCTCATACTTGTCAAGGAAGTATCCAATCCTCGATCATTTGGTGTGGCCGAGCTTAATGAAAAAGGAGAGGTGTTTCACGTTGTTGAGAAACCGAAGGAACCAAAAAGCAATCTTGCTCTAGTAGGAGCCTATTTGTTTACCTGTGAGATTCACAAAGCAATAGCCAAGATCGGACCGTCTTGGCGAGGTGAATTAGAGATAACCGACGCTATACAGAAACTTCTCGATATGGGCAAACAGGTTCAGAGTCATGTTCTCCAGGGATGGTGGCTTGATACTGGTACAAAGGATGACCTTTTGAAAGCAAATCAAGTCATGCTCGAAAATTTCGTAGGACGAGATATTAAAGGCAGCATCGATTCGAAGACACAGGTGATAGGCACAGTAGAAATTCGGCAAAAGACGGAGGTATTAGATAGCACTATTCAGGGACCAGTGTCTATTGCTGAAAATTGTCGAATCAAGAACTCCGTTATCGGTCCGTTCACCAGCATCAGTGCTGGGACGGTTATGGAGGATTCCTCGGTGGAGAACTCGGTGATTTTGGAAAATTGTCGTATCTCTGAGATAGAATGCATGACTGATAGCGTTATTGGCAGTAGCACGGTTGTGCTCAAACAAAAACATGACTCAAAGGCAATCAACTTGTTTGTGGGTAACGATGACAGGATTGAATTGTGAAGGAGTGAAACTTGCCAATGCCTGTATAATTAAGAAAAAAGGTTGCTAAGCACAGTTCCTGTTTAATGTTGGGATCACGTTCTGCAAAGAAATGATTTTAAATGAATGATTTAGACGGAATCTCTTCCGTCTTGACGGATGGGACGGTTTACAGTAAGAGAAAAAACTTTTACCCCTTTTCCACGCATCCACTGGAGGCTTATGCTTCTATCTTGAGCGAGGAGAGAATAGAAAGATTACAGAAGATAGCTCAGCGGTTGAAAGGCTTAAAGATGCTATCGCTGAATGCTACCGCCCAAGGCGGAGGTGTAGCCGAGATGCTTTATAGTGCTGTCCCGTTCCTGAACTCACTGGGCGTAGAAGCTGAGTGGAAGATTGTTCAGGGAAGCAAAGAGTATTTTGAATGCACTAAGGAGCTGCACAACCTAATACAGGGCAAGAAAAGCTCCTTCACTCCAGAGTGCAAACAGCTATATTTGTATACTCTTGAGGAGTGTGCCGAGCACAATCTTATCGACTACGAACCAGATGTAGTAGATGTCCATGACCCGCAGCCACTGGGTTTGAACCGCTATCTCAGAAAGCCACAAGAAACCTGGCTCTGGAGATGCCATCTAGATATTAATGGGGAGGCTTTACAGAACCACCCGGACTTGTGGGATTTCCTCGCTGGTTGGGTTAAGCACTATGATGCCGCCATATTCTCGGCAGCTCACTACATTATTTCACGGTGGCCTCTGCCCAAGTTCATAATTCCTCCTTATATTGACCCTCTCTCTGAGAAGAACAGAGAGCTTAGTCAGGAGGAGATAGACAGGGTTCTCGCCAAATACCACATAGATCCCAAAGTTCCTATCATCACTCAAATTGGAAGATTCGACCCTTGGAAGGGAATAGACAGGACTATCGCTACCTACCGGCAAGTGAGGAAAGAGAGGAAATGTCAGCTTGTATTGGCGGGTGGCTTGGCTGCAGACGATCCTGAAGGAGAGAGGATTCTGGCCAATGTTTACGAGGATACAAAGGACGATGAAGGCATCTATGTGCTCAATCTATCGATGGAGGACCGTTTAGAGAACTACAGGGAGGTAAATGCACTCCAGAGGGCAGCAAGCGTGATAATGCAGCCATCGACGAGAGAAGGTTTTGGTCTGATGATTACTGAGGCACTGTGGAAATATAAACCAGTAATAGCCGCCGATGTAGGCGCTATACCTCTTCAGATCAAGGATGGCGATACTGGATACTTTTACCAATCGTCATACGAAACTGCAGAAAGGGTGGTCCACTTACTGGACAATCCTAAGGCTGCTGAGATAATTGGTAAAAGAGGCAGGAGATATATCGAGGAACACTTTCTTCTTCCTGACCGTATTGCTGATTATCTCATGGCTATAAACATGGTTATCCATGGAGCAGTAAGCGAAGGATTTTGTAATGAATGTATAGTCAGCTTTCACCCCTGGTTCAAGCTTAGTAAACGAGAGCAAATGTAACTTGGGATATAGTAATAACAGGCGAATGCCTAGACATTTTTTACAGCTTCCCTTATCTTGTTTTTATCAATTAATTTGGATAAAATAAGCAGCGATTGGTTACTGGAAAGTAGCGATGTATTGGCTGATTAAATTCTAAGCATGATTAATAAGTTCGGTGACTTCCGTGACAATATCTTCCGACTGGAAGAGAATGAAGGCAGCAGTAAAGTCCTGGATTTAGGGGAAGCTATTAAACGTTACGTTAAGCCAGGAATGATGTTGCACATCGGTGATAGAGCGAGCGCTTTAGCTAGGGAGCTTATCAGACAATTCTATGGTAGTAAACCCGAATTTACCCTGGTTGCTGTTGGAATAGGTGGACAGCTTTTGAACCTGATTCATTGTGGGCTAGTTAAAAAAATCATAACCACAAGTTGTTCTGAGTTCTATCCTACGCCAGGGCCAAGCCGAGTAATTCAAAGAGCTTTTCAAAGCAACTCTATTGAGATTGAAAATTGGAGCCTCTTAACCTTAACCCAACGATTGATGGCGGGTGCCTTCGACCTTCCGTTTCTGCCGACTAAATCTATCGCAGGCAGCAGCATGGCTCAGGAAAACCGAGACTCCTTTGATCAGATATTGGATCCCTTTGGCAGTGGAACTAAGGTTGGATTGGTAAAGGCTCTGAATCCAGATGTCTCCCTAATTCACGGCTGGGCAGCTGACCCCCAAGGTAACATTATTGCAGCTCCCTATGTAGGTTCAGGTGAGGATGCCTGGGGAGCAAAAGCAAACCAGAGTGGCGTAATAGCTACAGTAGAGCACATAGTGTCTACTCAGTTTATTAGAGAGCATTCAGCCTTAGTTACATTACCCGGCTATATGGTGAATTCTGTTGCATTGGTGCCTTTGGGAGCACATCCTCAGGGCATGGTAACTAATTTGGGCATTTCACGATTTGAGCCTTATATTGACGACCATGAATTTACTATCGAGCGTCGGCAGGCGTCGAGAAACCCCGAAGATCTAGATTCTTGGATCAGGAATTGGGTTCTAGACTGTTCTGACGAGAAGAGTTACCTATCCAAAGTTGGTAATGACCGAATTTCCTTTCTTAAAAGGAAAGGTACTGCAAATTCTTGGAAGGAGAACCCTACCCTTGATGATATATCGCATAACGCTAGCTATAACTCACGGGAAATGATGGTTATAGTTGCGGCAAGAAGACTAGAACAATTAATACTAAATAATGGGTATAAAGGTATTCTATCTGGTGCTGGTACCTCCTGTTTAGTTAGCTATCTTGCTTATTATAAGTTGAAGGAGAAAAAGTACGACGTTGA
>JAXHSX010000108.1:0-9973 GCA_034190625.1 Chloroflexota bacterium | reverse complement strand
GGGCTACTGGAATATCCATAGGACAGACGTCTTCACACATTCCACACGACACACAAGAAAGAGACATATGTAGCATTCGCCCAATATGGAAGAGCATAGTATCAGTAGGAACTATCAGTACACCTCTTGCTTCCGCCCTCGTGATGTAATCCTCAAAACTGTATTTCATTTTATCCGAATCGAAATTGCACTGCCGACAGTAGCATATGGGACAAACCCTCATGCAGTTGTGGCAATTTATACACGTACTGAAGGTTTCTACTAGTCTGTTTATCCCTTCAATATCGATCCTTAATGCATCATTAGCCTGGTCTCTTTCTTTCTTTCTCTCCTTGGCTAGTTTATTCACACTATCCTCCCAGCCCGATACATCCTCCTCCAACAAAATACCAAGCCTATCCAAGACATTTTCACCTTTGGCGCTGCCGGGGATAAGTAGAATACTGCCACTCTTTACTCCCAGAGTTCCTATATGTAAATCTTCGCCGCCGGTTGCAGAAAATCTATCACATATTCTGCACACAGGCCGAGCGGATTCGTTGTTCCATTTTTCACAGGCATCCTTAAACACCTCATCACCTTTTTCTGGACTTTTGAAGTAGTCAGCCAAGGGTAACACACCGGGACAATCTACAGTGATGAGGATTATATTCTCGAGGTCAGCTTGCTTAAGTTTGGTCAACTCAATTGTCGCCATCGCCTCGCAAGGCCGTATAATGGCAGCTATCTTTTTCTTTCCCTTTCCACGTTTGGTAACACTGGAAATAGCTCTAGCTCCCTGAACGGGCATAATGGGAGGTAGAGGAGAAGCATCTCTCAGAAGCGATTCGTCTTGAATCAACAGATAGGAGAATGAATCGCCCGCTGGCACTCTAGCTGGGATAAGGACAGCATCAAAGACACCCTGGCTTAGTGCCCACTTTGTAAAATCAAGAATACCTTTTTCCGCACCACCCTCCGCCGGGAAAATCGCACCTTTTTGAACAGCAGCCATATTAACTCCTTATCTACCTTAGAATACTCTACAAAACCACTATCTTGCACATTTTCTCTGTGGGGGAGTGAGTGATAATTATTTTGCAAAACATTAGCTTTGCTTGATCACTCACTCGTTCCCACTATATCAATTCTACTATTTATTTATGCTAATCCTTTATAAGTTACGCATCGGCCTGACAAACCAGAAATATGCCAATGCCCAACATCCGAATATAATGAAAGCTCCATTCAGTATGGAACTAAGGGCCAGTTGTGGCACTCCTGTCAAAATGTGAGTTATGTTACAACCCCCACCCACGGCGGCTCCGAAGCCCATCAGACAGCCACCGAAGAAACACTGGATTAGTACCTTTGGTGCTGGTGCGCGTAGTTTAGCCTCACCAGCGATTTTGGCGCCGATGAAGGAACCAAGGATGGTGGAGAGTAACATCACAGATAGCCAGCTAATGAGGTTCTGGCCTAGCAACAGGCTTTGGACAGTTGACCAATATCCACCGCAAATAGCCAGACCATAGCTCCTGCCAGCAGCAGTTGAGGCGACAAAAGCAATTATTCCAATAATAGCTATGACAATAGCCGTCGCCTTCCACCCCCATCCATTCTTGAATATCTTGGTACCCAGAGATACTTCTTCCTCTTGTTTAGGTGATTTTTCGCCGCGCTTGGAACGAATAGCCCAAACAATCAGGGCAATACCTGCGATGCCAAACGCTAACATATAGTGTGGAATACCGAACACGTTAGCTAACGTTAGGTTCGCTCCATCTGCTAATGTCACTGTTGTTGCACCTCTGAGTGAAACAACCAATGGGTGTATGGCACCAGTAGTCGTCATCAATCCTACGAGTATCAAGCCAAGTACTGCCGACATTGCACCTACCATTCCTTCTCCGAAACGGTAAGTGACTCCACTGGCGCATCCGCCTGCTACTACCATACCGATGCCAAAGACGAACCCACCTAGTATATTGGCACCCCAAAAGAAGGTATTCGGGCTTATGGTTATCACTCCTGCCATAGCCAAGGCTGCGAATCCTACCATTTGAATAAGAATCGCAAGCCCCACTGCCTTCAAAAGGTCATATTCCTTTAGCACAATGATGTCCCTGAAGGCAGAGTTCATACAGAACCTTCCTCTCTGCAAAGCAAAACCGAAGGCCAACCCAATAGGGATGCCCGTGAATATTAACGGATTCATTCCTTTCTTTTCTCCTTTCGTTTTCCTCAAACCTTCTGTGAATGGCTCGAAGAGAACTATACTACTTGTTAGCCTTAGCTTCTATAAATATTCTGTGGTCAGGTCCCTCGACTTTTACTACCTTGATTACTCGATGCTTCCTGTTTTCCGCATTTTTAGGAATGCGTTCCACTGATAATGGATAATCTAATAGCACCTCCAGGATTTGTCCCTTCTCCATCTTCTCGAGCGTAGTCATTGTCTTCACATCTGGATTAGGACAAATTTCCCCCCGTACGTCGAGCGTCTTGTCAGCCTTAATTTCTTCAGCCATTTATATCTCCTCCTTTATTTCATTGCTTTATTTACAAGTCTTAGTTGGCCCCTCTAGCCTGATGCCATCCTAGCCGCAACCACCACCCCCATCTCCGCTTGGCGTTGGCACTGCTTCACCAGCACCCGCTTCGACTGGATAATCAACGCTAGTGTCCTGGTTAAATCTATATGGCGCGACTTCAGGATCTGTCGTCCAACCGCTTATTCCCCAGACGAGGTTGACAGCATCGTAGCCTAATGTATTAAGAATAGCTGTTGCCTGGCTTGCAGTGCGACCAGTATAGCAGTAGACCACGATCTTCTTGCTCGGATCAAGTTTTTGCAGGTTACCTATCTTGGCAATATCCTTCAAAGGTATATTGATAGCACCGGGAATATGTCCCTTAGCATAATGCTCTGGCATGCGAACACTGACGATAACCGGGTCGTTAGCTGTGTCACCATCGGTAATCAATTCGTTAAGATCCCCAGCTTTGATATTCTTCAAACCAGCAGTGGCATAGTCATCACAAGCGGTTCGGATAATCTCCAGATTATTGGTTGATGCCGTGACATCAACCGTGGGTAAATCGTAGGTAGCAGTAGACGTATTTGCCTCGGTCTCAACTGGTAAATTTGTGGTTGGGTTGGAAAACTGCTTGGTGGCTACTTCTGTGTCCTTAGTCCAGCCCATTATCCCCCACTGGAGATTGGTTGCATCGTAACCGCACATATTAAGCATTGCAGTAACCTGGCTTCCTGTGTGGCCAGTATAACAATATGGCACGATTTTATTGTCTTTGGGCAATGTATTCAGAGTCTCGGACTTGAAGAGGATAGACGCTGGCAAGTTAACCGCCCCAGGAATATGTCCCACGGCATAATCCTCTGGCTTCCTGATACTTATGATGAACGGCCCATCAGTAAGCATTTCGGCCAACAAGTCTTTAGATGAGATATTCCATTTTGTATTCGGGTTATTCAGGTAGTCATCCGCGGTGGTGGCTATGACATCGAATTGTGATACTGTGGGTGCCGCTGGAGTAGCTCCTGCCAGCACCGGTATGAGTATGAGCAGGATAATCCCTATAACAAGTAAGGTAATCCTCTTCATATTGTGCACTCCTTTCTTAACATATAAATTCTCCTTTGATCAGTAATCTATCCTAATATGAAGAACTTGTCCGCTTGTTCATTTAACTAACTCCGCAAGCTCCTGATAAAGCTGTATAGAGGTAAAGCCCTTCATGCTGGCAGCACCGGAAGGACACGCTGCGGCGCAGACTCCACATCCATGACACAGAGCTTCGTTCACTACCGAGATTCGTTTTACCTCGTCAAAGGTAATAGCAGAATAAGGGCAGAGGGAGATACACATCTTGCATCCGGAGCAGAAGGTTTCAGATATTTGTGAGGTTTTTACTTCTAATTCTAATTTCCTGCCCGGTACCAGGGATGAGAGTATTTTTCCTGCTGCTGCCTCCGATTGAACTATGGACTCTGAGATATTTTGTGGTCCCTGGGCGCACCCAACCACAAATACCCCCCCTACAGCAGATCCCACTGGAGCTAGCATCTGATGCTCTTTAGCAAGGAATCCTTCATCGTCTGTGGTAACACCAAGCATCTCAGCGAACTTGTTAGTATCGCTACTAGGTTCCATAGCCGGGACAAGTATTACCATATCCGCAACAAGCGCGTTATCTGAGCCAGCTTTGGTTTTATATTTTACAGTCATGCCCTTGCCATTTTGAATCACCTCACTTTTTTCTGACCGAACAAACTCAACCCCCAGGCCCTTTGTATCCTCGTAGAACTTTTGGTAGGACTTACCCGGAATACACAGGTCTGAGTAAAGTTGAGACACTTTTACATCAGGAAGTTGTGACTTCAGCATTCTAGCGAACTTAAGTGAATACATGCAGCATACCTTAGAACAATAACCCTTCTCTTCCCGGCCGACACAATGTATGATGGCAACAGACTGAGGCGGTTTGCCATTCTTAAGAAGGACCTTCCCGCCGGTAGTTCCACCAGGTATGTTCATCTCTTCAAATTCCAGACTAGTATAGACATCGTCGAGTTTTCCGTATCCGTATTGAGAGATCTCCTTGGTATCCAGCAAATCGAATCCAATAGCTAAGATCACTGCTCCGACACTCAAATTCCTTTCCTCGTTTTCCGGCTTCTTTATTATCTTGGCTTCGAAATTGCCGTAGAACCCCAAAATTTGCTCAACTTCACTGTCAGTCAGCACTTCAATGCCTTCACTTCCCAACAGGCTCTTTGTTTCCTTTTCTATCAATGCAGGGCCGGATTCCATATCGGTAAACAGTTTCTCGAATCCCTTTACCTTACCTCCCAGAGATGAACTTTTCTCAACCAAATAGACCTTTCTATTCGGGGCAGCGAGCAACTGGCAGGCTTTAATTCCTGAGATACCACCGCCGATTACAAGCACATCAGGAGAAACGTCCATTTCTTTCTTCTCTAGGGGATCTTGATACGCAACCCTGCTGATGGCTGCTCTTACCAGTTTTAGCGCCTTTTCCGTGGCCTCTTCCTTATCCGCCGTTACCCAAGCACACTGTTCTCTGATATTAGCCATCTGGAATAGATATGGGTTGAGACCCGCCGCCTCACATACGTTCATGAACGTGTGCTCATGTTGTTTGGGGGAGCAAGCTGCAACAACCAAATGAGTCAACTCATGCTCCTGGATGCTTTGTCTCAAGAATTCCTTCCCGTCCTCAGAACATAATAATCGATATTTCACGACAAGTTCGACACCGTGTATTGGGGAAACCGCTTCAATCACCCTATCAAGGTCCACATTATCGGCTATGTTATTACCACATTCGCATAAATATACGCCTATCTTTTTTGCCATTCCATAACCCCCTATCTTGATAACGAGAGTATTTTTCCCACTGTTGCTTCTGCCTGGGCCACCGTGTCCGGAATATCTTTTGGTCCTTGGGCACACCCAGCAACAAATACACCATCTCTCAACGTATTCACAGAAGAATCAAGGTCTGGCTCCTTCTCAGTGAAAAAGCCACCAATACCCTGGGGAATACCTAGCATTTGAGCCAGTTCCGATGAGCCAGAAACTGGCTCAATCGCCGGCGCCAGTATCAGCATATCAACGTTGAGAGTATTCTCCTCCCCATCTTCACTTCTATATTTAATACTCACTCCATTTCCCTGTTCTGTAACTTCCTTTACCGCAGCGCGAATAAAATCAACTCCGCTTTCCCGTACTTCCTCATAGAACTTCTGATAGGCTCTACCTGGAATACAGAGGTCGGAGTAGAAGTGAGTCACCTTTACTTCAGGCAGTTTATGCTTTAAAAAGTGTGCAATTTTAATGGAAGACATGCAGCACACTGAAGAGCAATAGTCTTTCTCCCCCCGCCCCACACAGTGAATGATAGCCACGGAACTGGGTGTCTCGCCACCTCGGAGAACAATATTCCCCTCCGTAGGGCCGTTGGAGGCGCATATTCTTTCAACCTCTACATCAGAGTAGACGTTGTCGAATTTCTTATACCCATATTGAGAGGTTTTGGTGAGGTCGAATGGTTTAAATCCTGTGGCTACCAGGATAGCTCCTACTTTGAGTTCAAGTTCCTCATCCTGCTGGGTATAGTCAATAGCTTCGAACATGCAAGCTTCCTGGCATGCTTGACAGTCTTCTCCCTTGAAGCGCAGACAATTTTCAGTGTCAATAAAGGGGACATTAGGTAGAGCTCCAGCACAGGGGATGTATATTGCCTTTCTCTTGCTGAGCCTTTCTTCGAATTCGTTGTCCACTTCCACAGGACATGGCTCAAAGCAGGCATTGCATCCAATGCAGGCCTCCATATCAACATATCTTGCCTTTTTCTTTACTTTCACCGTAAAATCGCCAACGGAGCCCTGCACAGATTCAACCTGGCTAAGCGTTAGCAATTCAATGTTCTCATTCTGAAGTAGTTCTTGTTGCTTTGGTGCTATCATACAGGTAGCGCACTCCATATTAGGGAATACCTCTTCTAACTTTATTACGTTACCGCCGAAGTATGAAGCCTTTTCTATAAGGTATACCTTCCTACCTGAATTGGCTAGAAGCAAACTTGCCTCGATACCAGCAACACCAGCCCCAATTACCAGCACAGAGGTGCTGTTTCCATTGCTATTCATTTCACCCTCCTATTTACAGTAGGGCCTTTCTCAAAGGGCTTGGCCCCATTTGCCGTATCTGCTCAGTAAACTGATTAGTTACCTCGCCAAATCTTTGTCCCTCTGATGCCGAGACCCAAGCGAGCATGAGCCTTTCCGGTTCCAGTCCTAGCGTCTCCATAGTGTTTCTTAAGAGGGCAAACCTCCGGCGCGCATAGTAATTGCCCTCTCGATAATGGCAATCGCCGGGGTGACACCCAGCAAGCAATACTCCATCAGCTCCTCGAAGATAGGCTGTGGCAATGAGAGCTGGCTCTACTCTGCCAGAGCACATTACTTTAATAACTGAAAGAGGAGCGGGAACTTTCTGTTTTGTTGCTCCGGCAAGATCAGCGCCAGCGTAAGAACACCAGTTGCATAGAAACCCTACTATTCTTGGTGTGAATTCTTTTCCCATATATATATTCTCAAACTAAAATTGTATTTGTGCCTTGAACTTTCCCCCTCCTTCGTCCATGCAGAAGAGTAGTGTCTTCTTTGTCTTGGTACACCATGCTTCAGTATCTCTGGGGAAGGAAGGACAATCAGCTAAGACTTCCACGACATCGCCGGCGGGAATTTCTTTAGCCATCGCCGCTAATTTTAGTACTGGCTGTGGGCACTTCAGCCCTAGAACGTCCAACGTATGTGTTGCCATGTTATCCTCCTTTTATCTTAAATTCTATGACTAGCTATGACTAGAAAGAGAAACTAATTGTACTATCTGGCAGGGAACCTATAAATGTGGTGGCTCCCACAATCTCCGCCTCATCTCTCATGTCCTCTGCTTTAAGATCCTTAGCCGTAAAACACAGCTCACAAACCATAATCTTGCCGCCTAGAACGCACAACCCGTCATACAGTTCTACGATGTCCGGCATCCCCTTGATCTTCATATCTCGTAATCTCTCTAACTCTCCTTTCACCATGAGAGGTGAGCCACCTGGGGTAAAGAATAACGTTACGTCATGCCCACAGGCTGCTGCTGCTGATCCTATAATCATGGTTGGGAAAGCACTACTAGGTTCAGCACTGTTAACTGTAATCGCTAATTGAGCCATACTCCCTCCTTTTATTTATTTTTTACTTTCTTTATAGAATAATAAATTGCAGGCGTATATTTTAAGATCTAATCCCTTCTCCTCTTAAGCTGATTGGGGCCGAGTTCTTTTATCGTTTGAGTAAAGTTCTTGATTGTTTCAGCTACCTTCGCACCTTCGGAGGCTGAGAGCCATTCAAGCCTGAGCCTATCTTTATTGATACCTATGGCTTCAAGGAAAGGAATGAGTCCTGTGATCCTTCTACTGGCACTCAGGTTACCTTTTAAATAGTGACAATCTCCCGGGTGACAGCCACCTATTAAAACTCCATCTGCGCCAACAATGAAGGCTTTAAGTATTAAAAGATCGCTAATCCTGCCAGAACACATAACCCTAATTACCCTTGTATTAGGTGGGTATTGCATTCTGGATGTACCGGCGAGATCCGCCCCAGCATAGGCACACCAATTGCAGAAGAAACTAACTATCTTCGGCTCAAATTCGCTGTCCATAGAGCCTCCTTAGCAGTTTATTTAGCTTGCCTGATATACTAGCTATCATAAATGATAAAACGTAAATTTAAGCATATTTAACACTAACGGACGATTATACCATGGGAGATATGGTATATCAAGGGGTTAGCGTAAAAAAGTTACAATTTTTCAGTAGGTTTTTGATAGCTTGAGGAAGCGATATTAAAAAGCGTTGCTAAAACGATTGAAAACAACGCCTACAATCTTAACTGCAACTTGAACAAAGACACTGTTTGACTTGCTGCTACCCATGGATTAAAATTTAACAAATCAAAATACGCGTTCAAGCACAAAGGGAGGCAGTATAAATGGTAGAGATGTCAATTGATAGTATCCGGGTAAGCTTGATGAATTATCAACGAGTTGTGATTTTAAAAGAAAAGGGATCAAATCGTTATCTGCCTATCTGGATTGGCCCTAATGAAGCAGATGCCATCGCTGTGAAATTGCAAAATGTCCAGCTACCTCGTCCACTAACTCATGATTTGTTGCAATCTGTTATCTTTACCTTAGGGGCTTCACTCAACTACATCGTGGTAAGTGAACTTCAAAATGATACTTTCTATGCCAAGCTTTCCCTTACAGTCGATAGTTCACAGATAGAAGTTGATTCTCGCCCTAGCGATGCCATCGCACTAGCAGTGCGAACTGACCCCCCATCACCGATATATGTTGAGGAAGCGGTATTAGAAAAAGCGGGCATCGTCCTTGAAGAGGAAACGGGAAAGCCTGTCTCCGAACGTAAAGTAGACGAAGAGGAAATGAAAGGATTATCAGCGTATAAAGATTTCATAAATACGCTAGATCTGGAAGATTTCAATAAACGTAAATCTTAGTAATCTATGAGTGAGAGCTAAGGTGAAAAGTTGGTCTGCAGCGAGCGAATACTCACGGAGGTTTATGTGAGGGAATGGACAGGGCCACTTCGTTTCTTGCTTACAGTAGGTTGGTACGTGGCTTTAAGCCTGATTATCCCGATTGGGATCGGTTATTGGCTAGATCGCCCCGAAATGTTTGACAGACGTCCTTTATTCACCTTAATTGGCCTTGGTATAGGAACAGTCGTTGCCTTTTATGGGTTGTTTCGTATGCTCCGTCGCTATAAAATAGAGCAAGATAAAATGATCGAAGACAAGGAAATAAAGTAAAGTAAACAATGGGCTGTGGTTGTATCACAAGAATTATAGTTTTTTTTCTTATCTGCCTTTTAGTCCTTTTTGGCATCGGTTTTATTTTTGGTCCACTTGGTGCTAGTTTTTTCGGTACTGAAACACCAGACTTCCTCCAAGTTCCTAAACCTCATGTTACGCTTCCTTCAGAGGGAATATTCGATATCGCTGGCTTTTCTATTACCAACACCCTCCTTGCCTCTTGGTTGACTATCATAGTACTAGCCGGCGTGTTCTATGCGTGTACCCGTAAGATGAAACTGATTCCCGGTAAACTTCAAGGGCTGGCAGAGATGGCGGTTGAGGCATTGCTGAACTTCGTTAAGAGCGTTGCTGGCGAAAAACATGCCAGGTTGCTTTTCCCTGCAGTGGCTACCATCTTTATCTACGTGATAGCCAACGCTTACCTGGCTTTCCTGCCTTTTTTTGGCAGTATAGGCGCTATTGGGCATGAAGGTGAATTTGTGCCTTTGTTCCGTCCGGCTGGCACCGATATTAATTTAACTCTTTCCATCGCTATAATGTCCTTCATCTTCG
>JAXHSX010000107.1:0-8581 GCA_034190625.1 Chloroflexota bacterium | reverse complement strand
AGTCTGGGCAGTGCTGATGCCGTTATCGCTATTTCACCTTCTACAGCTATAGCTGATGCCACAGCAACAGCTATAGGTAATATAGTAAAAACAAACGAAAATATCTCCGATGCGCTTAAAAAGGCACAAGAAATACCGGGCCTTCAAGGCATGGTGATTATTGCAGGTGATAAAATGGGAGTTTGGGGCGAGGTAAAGATTGTACCACTAAACACTGCCTAACTTTTTACCCAATTCCTGGCATTGTGCTAATACTTCATCAGTTGGCTTACCGGTGGACACAACACCTTCGCCAGTCTTCTTTAATTGCAAAGCATCGCATATGCCTTCAATAGCCTCTGCCACTTTCCGAGTTCCCCGGCGGCCGCTACCAAAAGCAGCATAAGGCAACCCTGCAATCTGCTTCTGCAGCCCCAACAGAATGGAATCAAACACTTCTTTAAGAGCGCCAGCCATATAGCCAAAGTTAGTCGGTGAACCAAAGGCTACAGCATCACAGTCAAGAAAATCGGCCGGCTCCACCTCCCCCGTCCTTTTTCTTACAACTTCGGCACCTACCGCTTTTATTCCCTGCTCTACGGCCTTAGACATTTCCTCTGTATTCCCTGTACGCGAGCAATAGACAATTAATACTTTTGTCATTTTCCCCTCCTATTATTTACTCTAGTTAAACTTAAAGGCCCAAAATCCTTTGGGCATTCTTATACAGTACCTTTTCGATTACCTCCGACTTGTATCCCCCTGCCTCGAACTCATCGAGCCAGCGTTTGGGGGAAATCTCGGGATAATCAGAGCCGAACATAAATCTGTCCTGTAATCGACCGTTAACTTCCCTTTTAATAGCGTCAGGGAAATAGCGAGGTGCGTACCCAGAGAGGTCAGCATAAACGTTTCCTTTATGGAGTAAAACGGCTATTTGTTCCTCATGCCAAGGCCACGCCGGGTGAATCATGATTATGGTCAGGTCAGGGAAATCGGCGGCTATGTTATCAATGTGGGGAATCGGTCTAGCATAGGATAAGCGATGTCCTCCACCTCCTGGCAGGCCTGCTCCCAATCCGGTACTTCCTACATGAAATGATACCGGCACTTTTAGTTCCAGACATTTTTCATACATAGGATAAAACCGTCGATCGTCCGGGTAGAAACCTTGAGCAACTGCCTGGAATTTCACACCTATCATCCCTAGTTCTTTCACTGCCCGCTCAACTTCGTTTACTGCCATCTTTCCTTTCCAGGGATCGATCATTGCCCAGGCATTGATAAAAGTATCGGGATATTTCTTGGTCAACCCCGCTACATAGTCGTTGTCAATTCTGGGTATTCCTAGGTTACTTTCTGCATCCCAGGCAATTATGAGTGCCTTTAGATCCAGGCTTTTAAAATCATTTGCCATCTCATCTTCGGTCTTTACGACATCTTTGACTCCGTAGTACTTTTGTATTGCGTCTGTCATTTCGTCACCCATCGTCTTGCGGTAACCAAAAAGTGGAGTAACGTGCGCATGAACGTCTATGGCTTTCATTAAACAACCCTCCTTAATTCATTATCCATCACTGTTTATACATCTATACTTTCTAAATTTGTATCATAATTATTATGACAGAAAAGTGATTTGTGTTACAATTACCACTGCTTGAGCCGAATTGCTATTGACAAATACGGTGACTTGGAGGAAAATGATTACATCAAATGGTTAAGATTAGGTTACGAAGAGTAGGCATTAAAAATAAACCAATTTACCGAGTAGTCGTTGCAGATAGCCGTTCCGCTCGCGACGGTGGTTTTATTGAAACTATTGGACGTTATAATCCTTTGACCGATCCTGCCACTGTTTATGTTAACGAAGAAAAAGCTTTAAAGTGGCTTGAATGTGGGGCGCAGCCCACGGATACGGTGCGTAGTTTGTTTAGTAAATTAGGTATTATGGAAAGATTTAAGCAGCACTCAATCTCAGAGTCACACGGGGAGGTAGAATGAAAGACCTAGTAGAATACATCATTAAGTCCATTGTCTCAGAACCTGATGAGGTGAAAGTTACTGAAGAGAACAGCGACGACGGCATACTAATTAAATTGGAGGTCTCGCCTGAAGATAAGGGTAGAGTTATCGGCAGACAGGGTCGAGTAGCTGAAGCGATACGTACCCTATTACGCGTAATGGCAGCTAGGAATGGGACACGTGTTAGATTAGAAATACTGTAAACACCCTAGTCTTCCCTAGGTTGTAATTATACTTCCCTCCTACGGCGTCTTTTTTCAGCTACTTTTAACCTGACCAGTGAGCGACGCAGAGCTGCCTCAGCAATAGCGCTATCTATCTGATGGGGCATTGCCTTCAGGGCTTCCTCAGCTCGCTTCTTGGCTTCCTCAGCACGAGCTATGTCAATTTCCTCAACACGTTCGCAGGCATCAGCCAAGATAATCACTTTATCAGGACGTACTTCAAGGAAGCCACCACTAATTGCTAGATATTCCTCTTCATTACCCTTTCTTATTAATAAATCCCCGGGTTGAAGTATAGTCATCAAGGGAGCATGATGGGGAAGAATGCCTAATTGTCCTTTTATCCCCCAGGCAACCACTCCGGTGACATCAGAGGAGAAGACTACGCTTTCTGCAGTGACAATATCTAGTTTGAATGTATCCATTATTCCCCTCGTATCTTTTTAGCATTTTCCGCTGCTTCATCAATGGTACCGACCATTAGAAAAGCACCTTCCGGGACGTCGTCATGTTTTCCCTCCAGGATTTCTTTAAAACCTCGAACTGTTTCCTTAACTGGCACATACTTGCCCGGAACGCCAGTAAAATGCTCAGCAACATGGAATGGCTGAGAGCAAAACTTCTGTATCTTCCTGGCTCTGGCTACTGTAAGCTTATCTTCCTCGCTCAACTCCTCCATACCCAAAATGGCTATTATATCCTGCAACTCTTTGTATCTTTGCAATGTAGCCTGCACTCCCCGAGCTACTCGATAATGTTCCTCACCAACGATGGCAGGATCAAGTATTCGAGAGGTAGAAGTTAAGGGATCAACAGCAGGATAAATGCCTATCTCAACAATGGACCTCTCCAGGGCAATAACAGCATCCAGGTGACCGTAGGTAGCTACTATACCGGGGTCGCTGTAATCGTCGGCGGGGACATAAATAGCCTGGAAAGATGTGATTGAACCGTTTTTAGTAGTGGTAATCCTTTCTTCCAGCTCTCCTACATCCGTGCCCAATGTTGGCTGGTAACCTACTGCTGAGGGCATACGCCCCAGAAGAGCCGACAATTCCATATTAGCCAGAACGTAGCGATATATGTTATCTATGAACAAAAGGACATCTTGACCCTCAACATCGCGGAAATACTCTGCCATGGTCACGCCAGTTAATGCTACTCTGGAGCGAACGCCAGGACTTTCATTCATCTGCCCAAAGACCATAACAGTTCTAGCTAATACGCCAGAACGCTGCATTTCTAACCACAGTTCATTGCCTTCGCGCGATCTTTCACCCACACCGGCGAAAACGGAGAAACCTCCATGCTCAGCGGCAATATTACGAATAAGCTCCATTATAATTACTGTCTTGCCAACGCCAGCTCCACCATAAGCGCCGATTTTCCCTCCCCTGGTAAAAGGAGTGACAAGGTCCATCACTTTAAGCCCGGTCTCCAGCACTTGAGGAGTGGTCTCCTGCTCCGTTAAAGGGGGAGGTGGACGATGGATAGGGTATCTCTGCTCAGCTTTCACGTCGCCAAGTTCATCTAATGGTTCGCCAAGGACATTAAATAACCGTCCTAAAGTCGCTTGTCCCACAGGTACGCTTATGGGAGCTTCCATATCAATAGCCTCAGTCCCCCTTTTCAGACCGTCTGTGGAACTTAAAGCCACACCGCGCACGCGGCTATTGCCAACATGGGCTTGCGCTTCCACTACGACCTTACCACCATCCATAGGAATCACTATGCCATTATTTATCGCTGGCAGCTTACCTAACGGAAATTCCATTTCCACTACGGTGCCAATGACTTGAACTATTTTCCCTTTTGCCATCTCTTTATCTCCTCAAATTTTAGATCCTGAACTCTAAATCCTAAACAGTATTAAATATTCAAAACAGTTTTGAATTTCGAATTTCTACATTTTACATACTCAGAGCCTCAGATCCTCCACTGATATCGCAAATCTCCTTGGTAATGCTTTCTTGTCTGACTTTATTCAGTGTCAGGGTTAATCCATCCATAATTTCTTGGGCACTATCGCTGGCATTACGCATGGCTACCATCCGCGCTGATTGCTCACTGGCAATAAGCTCAAGAATAGCATGATATATCCGCATCTCCACAAATCTTGGCAATAACTCATTCAAAACAGTAACAGGATTAGGCTCATATATATATTCTCCTATTTGCCCTAAAGGGATTTTTGCTGGCTCAATAGGAAGTAGAACTTCTATAGTGGGTTTTTGTACCATGGTGCCGACAAAGCGAGGATAGGCAAGATATGCCATGTCAAACTCATCATTACTATAGCCATCGATAACCACCCTTGAGATAGCCAAAGTTTCCTGTATAGTGACTCTGTCACTAATACCACTGAACTCAGCACATATATTAAGTCCGGTACTACGGGCGAAAGCTCTGCCTTTGCGGCCTACTGTGATGAGGGTGACGGGTATCTCTTGTTCCAGGATAAACTTGGCTATCAGCCGGTTTAAGTTAGCGTTCAATCCGCCACATAGTCCGCGATCAGTAGTGATGTGAATTACGGCGATTTTATTAACTTCACGTTTCTGTAGCAATGGAACGAGCCCTCCCCTTAGGTGAGGTTCGATCGCTAGATCGGCGATTACCTGGCTTATCTTCTCGGTATAGGGGCGCCCTGCTAACGCTTGCTGTTGCGTTCTCTTTAATTTAGCAGTAGCTATCATCTCCATAGCCCGGCAGATCTTAGCGGTACCCTGGACACTACGTATGCGGCGGCGTAGGACTTGAATGGTAGCCATTTTATTAAAACCTTTAGCTGACAGAAGACAACTGTGTAATGAATTCTGTTATTGCTGCCTTCAAGAGTTGCTCGGTTTCAGCCTTTATCTCATACTCCTTATTGATTTTATTCTCTACCTCGGGGTGACTGGTCTCCATAAAGCGGTGGAAATTTTCCTCCCAAGCGCTGACTTTTTCCACTGGAACTTCATCAAGGTAACCATTGGTTACGGCATACAGAATGCTTATCTGCTGCCCCAACGACATCGGAAAATATTGTGGCTGTTTCAGTACCTCGGTAATACGCCGGCCTTGCTCTATTTGCTCCTTGGTAGCCTTATCCAATTCCTCACTGCCAAACTTAGCAAAGGCTTCCAGCTCTCGAAACTGGGCTAACTCCAATCTCAGCCTGCTGGCTACTTGTCTCATCGCTTTCCTTTGAGCCGAGCCACCTACTCGAGATACTGATAATCCCACATTTACCGCCGGACGAATCCCAGCATTGAATAAATCTGGCTCAAGATAAATCTGCCCATCGGTGATGGAAATTACATTTGTGGGAATGTAAGCTGAAATATCTCCGAGCTGAGTCTCAATAATAGGCAAAGCAGTAAGAGAGCCGCCGCCGTATTCCTGAGATAGCTTGGCAGCCCTCTCCAGAAGCCGACTGTGCAGATAAAAAACATCTCCGGGATAAGCCTCCCTACCCGGCGGACGACGTAATAATAGGGAAATCTGACGATAAGCCCAGGCATGCTTATACAGGTCATCATAGAGAATCAATGCGTCCTTCCCTTGCTCCATGAACTCTTCACCTATAGCGCAGCCAGCATAAGGGGCAATGTATTGTAGCGAAGCAGGATCAGAGGCATCAGCTTCTACCACAATAGTATATTCCATAGCTCCATACTTCTCGAGGGTAGCTATCACCTGAGCGACTTTGGATGTCTTTTGCCCTACAGCTACATAAATGCAAACCATATTTTGGCCTTTCTGGCTTATTATGGTATCGATGGTAATAGCCGACTTGCCAGTGAAACGATCACCAATAATAAGTTCACGTTGCCCCCGCCCAATAGGAATCATACTATCTATCGCCTTAATACCGGTTATCACTGGTGTATCTACTGGCGCTCTTGTAGTTACATTTGGCGCTACCCTCTCTATTGGACGGGTCTTATCCACTTTAATTGGTCCCTTGCCATCAAGTGGGCGTCCTAGAGGATCAACTACCCTCCCAATAAGAGCATCTCCCACGGGAACCTCTACTACTCTACCTGTCGTCCTTACTTCATCCCCCTCTTTTATCTGGCTACAATCGCCAAGGATGACAGCACTGACGCTATCCTCTTCCAGATTCATAGCCAGCCCCATGATGTCTTGGGGAAATTGTAACAATTCATTGTAAGCCGCGTCCCCTATCCCATAGATGCGGGCGATGCCATCGCCTACTTCTATCACCGTGCCTACATTAGATACAGCTACAGCAGCACCAAAATGCTCAATTTGCTCTTTGATTGCAGAAACAATGTCCTGTTCACGAGTTGCCATCTTATCTCCTCTCCCTCGCCAGATAAAGGGTGGGGAGGGCGAGGTCTCCTCTTTTTCCTACCTGCCAAGTCATGTCAGATTCTTCTTCAAGGTTTCTAATCTATGTTGTACACTGCCATCAATAAGCATATCACCTATCCTAGCTCTAAATCCCCCAATTATAGAAGGATCTACTTGGGCGTCAATAACCACTTCATGTCTGACAATCTCTCCGAGGCGGCGAGAAATCACTTCTGTGTCTTCATTGCTCAGGGGCAGTGCAGTAACCACCTCGGCGTGTTCAATACCACGGTAGGCATCTAACAAAACGTCATATTGCTGTGATATATTACTGGCAATCCCCAACTTGCCTTTAGTTACCAAAAGAAAGACAAGGTTGAGGGCTAAGAGATTTATTTCTCCTAGTCGTTCCTGTAAAAGGCCTTTCTTAGTAGCGAAGGGGAATTTAGGGTTTTCCAGTAAAGCCATAAGTTTTTTATCTCCGCTTAGGTCAGCTATTTTCTTTAAGCTCTCTTGCCAGCTATCCAATTCATTTCTCTCCAAAGCCAGCTCAAAGGCAGCTTGAGCATATCGTTTACCAGAGATTATATTTGCCATTTTATGCATTCGTCATATTGAGGTGAAAGTTCCTCTCACTTGAAGGGAGAGGCTAGGTGAAGGTGACGAACAAATCCTCACTGTAACGCTCTTTGCTCTGCCATTGCGAGAAGCAGAATTCCCCGCTTCGCTCAGAATGACAGGAAGCAAAGGGTTCGCAACAACAAACGGGTGATATCTCGTCTTAATTTTTCCTGAAGGTATCACTTCTTTCTAATACTTCCTCAATAAGTCGGCGGTGTCTTTTTTTGTCCAAGGTCTCATTAATTACCTTCTCGGCAGCTAGCACAGCCACATCAACAAATTCTTTACGCAGATCGCCAACAAGCTTATCTCTTTCCCGCTCCAGTTCTGCTCGGGTTCGATCTACGATAGCCTGAGCCTCTTGTCTAGCTTCCTCTCTCGCCTCTTCCTTAAGCCTTCCCGCTATTTCTGATGCTTGAGCAATTATGGCCTGCCCCTCTTGGCGAGATTTGTCTATCTGCTCCTCTACGTTTACTTTAACTTGTTCATACTCTTGCTTCGTTGCTTCAGCACGCTCCATGCCCTCTTTTATCCTCTTTGACCTCTCATCAAGCATCTTGAGCACTGGTTTATATAGGAACACACCTAGCAGGGCAAATAAAACGACAAAACTTACAACAAAAGCTACCAGCAATGGTATATCGATACCAATTTTAGCGAAGCCTTCCATTTAGCCTCCTTAGACTATGCTTATTTTAGCTAGAAAGCACTTATCAGGACTACGCCAATGATAACTGCCCATACAAAGAATATTCCCAATACCGCCGCTGCAATAATTGCCGCTAAACCAGTTGGAAAATCTCCGTTTCCCATAATTCACTCCTTCTCGATAATACTATGCTACCACCATAGCCAGGATAATGGCTATAATCAAAGCATAAATTCCGATAGCTTCACATAAGGCGCCTATCAAGATCATGTTGGTCAATATAGGGCCTCTTGCCTCAGGATTGCGCCCCAGGGATTGCATAGCTGAATATCCGATAAGCCCCAGACCCAGTGCAGGGCCGAAAAGCCCCAGCCCTGCGGCCAACCCTATCGCTAACATTTTCATTACTTCTGGTGTCATTCATTCCCTCCTTTGATTTTTTATTCTGTCTCCTCATGCATAGAAGATAAAGCAATCGTTCCAAATACCAGGGTCAAACCGGCAAAGATAAGAGCCTGGATAAAACCAATAAGTAATTCTAACCCATAAAAGGGCAGAGCGAATACTAAAGGAATAAGAAAAGTGGCTATCAACAGTAATATCTCTCCAGCAGTCATGTTGCCAAAGAGACGAAAGCTAAAGCTGACAACGCGTATCAAATGGCTGAATACCTCCAATAAACCGACAAATAAATTGATGAACCCGAAAGCGATGTTCATAACTGCCGGGCGTAGTTTTCCTTTAAATAGCTGTTTTATTCCTTGTCCCAACTGAGCTACATTTA
>JAXHSX010000106.1:0-9472 GCA_034190625.1 Chloroflexota bacterium | reverse complement strand
CACTCACAAGGCACCACTCGGCTGAAATCGGTTCGTCCTGAATCTAAGAAAGGGTGAACGAAACCAACTCCCTTACATATAGAACAGGTTTCACTCTCACACCCCTTGCCAGATAAAGTGGGGGAACGAGATGGTATTCTTTTTTGTTGCTTCTCGCCAGATGCAGGATACGGTGGATGCGAGGCCCCTCCAGACAAAGGGGCACTCCCTTTAGCCCCCCTTATTTGGCGAGGTGGACGAGGGACATCTTTTCTATCTTTGGACGAGGTGTCCATATTTGCCCTTGATATATTTGTCAGGGTCAACCTCTTCAGAACTTCGTCTATACTTTCCACCTTTTTTACCTTCGCTGGCCCAGTGCTCCAGAATTCGAGAGATATATCTCCAGCTACGCTTATTCAACATAACTGCTTCCTTGAATGCATTCCTGACCCATTCCTCTGGATAGAGCTTCTCAGCTTCTCTAAGTTCTTCGGCAATCATGGGCGTTATCATGCCTATATTCTGCTCATAGAGAGAGAAAATGTTGTCTCGTGTTGTAAGAGAAGGTATAAATTCATAAGCTTCCTCTGGCCTGTTTTCAACCGAATGCAAGATACCATGATCCACTGCTAAGCTCAAAGCTCGACGCAATGTTTCCTCGTCCATTTCAACTATTGAAGTAACACAGGATAATATTTCTCTATATGTAACAACGGAGAAATGACCTCCCCTTTGATCCAGCAAGTAAAAGAGGCATAGTGTTACTTTAAGCTCAGCTAAATCCTCAGTTTTAGGCATTATTTGAGTTAAAAAAGCATCTATCATATTTTTATCTTTTCCTGTATATGATCGAATTTGGCAATCTTGCTTATAAAGCGCAGCTTAACTTGCCCCAAGGGACCATTGCGGTGTTTGGCTACAATAATATCAGCTAGTCCTCGAGGATAAGGCTCCCTCTCGGTATCATGCACTTTTGCCCATTCCTCCTCCGTATAGTACACCTCGTCTCGATAAATGAAGATAACAATGTCAGCATCTTGTTCAATACTTCCACTTTCCCGCAGATCAGCAAGTTGAGGTATATGAGAGGCACGCCACTCTACCGCGCGGCTAAGTTGCGATACCACTAATACCGGCGCATCTATTTCTCGAGCCAGTAACTTCAACGCCCGAGTCATATTGCTGATTTCCTGGACTCGATTCTCATTCCTGCTATCTCCCTGTATTAGCTGTAAGTAATCTATGAGAATAAAATCAATGCCTCGTCCAAAATGGAGGCGACGTGCCTTGCTCCTAATGTCCAACATACGAAGCTGAGGCGAATCATCGATATAGATAGGCAACTCTGCTAATACTCCACTGGCTTCCATAATCTTTACCTCATCCTGTTCACTAAAATTCTTCAAACGGATACGCTTGGAATCTACCCCGGATTCACAAGCTAGAAGACGTTCCACCACCGCTTGCCGAGACATCTCTAGACTAAAGAGAGCAACACAAGCCTTTTGATACATAGCAGCATTCCTAGCAATATTAAGAGCTAGGCTCGTCTTACCTAAACTGGGACGAGCTGCGAGAACAATCAGATCAGACCTCTGTAATCCCCCTAGGATATCATCCAGCCCAGTAAAATCACTCAGGATGTGTGCTATGCCTCCCTCGCGGGAAATAACAGCCTGCCCTGCTTCTTCAAAATATCCGCTTAAGACTTCCCTTATCGAAACAAAATCACCCCGGCTCTGTTTTTTTCGTATCTGAAATAAGATGTCTTCAGCTCTGTTCAGAGTAGCTTCAACATCGGGACTTGCTTCATAACCAACTGTAGCAATTTGCCCAGCAGCAGCAATTAACTTACGCATTATCGCCATGTTAGATACAATCTGAGCATAGTATTCCACGTGGAGAGATGTAGGTACAATAGATATTAGATAGCTCAGATAAGCAGCACCGCCAATCCGTTCCAAGTTGTTAAGACGCGCTAACTCATGAGCCACCGTAATCTGGTTTATAACTTCATCATGGCGCTGATAAAGGGAAAAACAAGCTTCATAAATCAACCGATGCGTTTCTTCCCAGAAATCTTCAGGCATAAGAGAGCTGGCGATTTTTATTATGGCATCGGGATCAATAAGTAAAGAGCCAATAACTGCTTCTTCTGCTTCGACATCATGAGGAGGTAATTTTTCTTGTGCCACAATCAAACACGAATCAATTAAATCAAGGGTAAAAACAAAATTACATTTCAGAATTCAAATATTTTAAACTTCTGCATCCTGACTCTTAATCTTCTTTCTCCACCACTACTATGACTTGTGGTCTAAAGTCTTTAGACAATTTCACAGTTACTTCATATCTTCCCGTTTGTCGCAAAGGCTTATCTATCTCTATGCTTCTTTTATCAATAACACAATTTTTTACCCGGCTTAGTTCCTCTGCTATATTATTGGCGGTAATGGAGCCAAACAATCGCTCATCAGCCCCAATACGAGCTTGGAAATGGATTTCAGTTCCTTCAATTTGCTTGGCCACCTCTTCGAGTTTAGCTTGATCAAGAGTTTCTTTACGCTTTTCCCTATCTAAACCCAACTTCGCTTGCTTCTCGACAGTAGGCGTCGCCAGTAAAGCCAAGCCCTGAGGCAGTAAATAGTTTCTGGCATATCCCTGCTTCACCTCTTTTAACTCTCCTGCCTTTCCCTTTCCAGGAACATCTTTTATAAAAATAATTTTCATATCGCGCTTAAAAACCTTTCCGCTGCTACGGTAGCAGCAATATTATCACTAACATTAAAAACCCCATGCAATGTCTGTCCGCAGCAATTCATTACTCATTACGCAACCTTCCTTACCCAGAGGTGTGTTGTACGTGGCCGCTATCGGACATTGTATCAACAGCAACTAAAACCCACCGCCGAGGTAACTATATTGTAGCATCTTTGCAATCCCATCCCAAGTTACTGTGCTCGTTTATACGATTAGTAATACATCCTTTTTTCTTTGCTTTTGTCGGTAATATTCACGAAACTCCTGTGTAGTAAGATATCCCAACGCTTGATGAAGCCGGATAGTATTATACCATTTCATTAAAGTTCGATATTGCTCATAGGCATTAAACTGGTATCTGCTACAAGGTCTATTTCGGGGTCAAGGATAGGAGGATATTAGGTAACTAGAGCTTTCTTCATATTAGGCAAGCTTAGGAACTAGGAATTTAGAGTAGATATAACCCTCCCCACCAATTCTGTGGATAGCAGGAACAAACATGAAATCACATTCGTCAGCTAGAGAAATAACATGACCAAAGAATATCTTCGCCGGCAGATAAGTCTCAGCCACTGCCCTTGTATTACCCAAGACGAAAATAGCCCGATTGTTTGGCTGGGATACAACTGTCTCTGCTCCTAGATCCTTAAAAAAGGAGTTTCCAGGCAGGATAATACTGAGAATAGAGCGGTATCTTGGTAATACCCACCTTAACTATGGCTAAACTCTTGTTTAATTTCGTCCAGTGTTTTCCGGAAGGCAAGTATATCTACCACAGTCATTGACATCGCTTTAGCTGCATCCATTAGACCCCTATACCCTTCCTCCGAGACTGCTGCCGAAGCAAACTCCGGTGTATGCAACGGTATAGGGGATGAGGTAATAGATACTAAAGGATGTATACTGGGCACTATTTGGCTGACATTTCCCATATCCGTACTTCCCAAGCTGAAATGCGGATCGAAAAGTTCCACACGGCGATTTAACGATTCCAGATTCTGGCGGAATAGCTTTGCTAGTGTCAAATTATTTTTCATCGGAGCATAGAACCTTTTGCCCCAACTATATTCCAGCCCTGCTCCAGTTGCTATGGATGCCCCAAGAAAACAATTTAAAACCTTTTCCTTCAATTCCTCAAGATAAGTAATATCTTGAGCACGTATGAGAAACTTGGCAGCACTATGATCCGGCACTACATTCGGTACCTGCCCACCATCGGTGATTATACCATGGATACGTACCTCTTCTTTTATATGTTGGCGCAAAGAATTTATGGAGTTGAAGGATAAAATTAAAGCTTCCAAGGCATTTATACCTTGATGAGGTTGGGCAGCAGCATGCGCTGTTTTGCCCCAGAACTCTACATCCAGGGAAATGCAGGCCAGTGTTTCGGCAATCACTATATTCCGTGTGCTAGGGTGTATCATCATAGCTATATCTATTTCTCGAAACACACCTTCATTCACCATATCTATCTTGCCACCAAAGACCTCTTCAGCAGGTGTACCTAGCACTATAATACTGCCACCGAAGGTATCAACAGCGAGCTTTCCGGCAACACTGGCACCCACTGCTGAAGCAGCTATTATATTATGCCCACAAGCATGTCCTATCTTAGGCAAGGCATCATACTCAGCAAGTAAAGCAATCCTAGGATTACTTTGTCCGTATGTTGCCCTAAAAGCTGTAGCAAGACCAGCAATGCCTTTCTCCATATAAAATCCATTTTCCTCAAGATAAGCACCTAGCCAAGTCGACGCTTTCTTCTCCTGGAAACCCAACTCAGGATTGCCATGAATATTCTGGCTGAGTTGAACAAGGAATCGTTTTTGCGACTCGACCGCTTCTGTTACTCGTACCTTTAACTCTTTTACCTGCAAGTTCATTCTAGCAATACCGTACCTTTAATCTAGCTCTTCACACACCAGCTTCACCACTTGAAATCTCCACAGCTATCGATTATACTTCATCATCGGTTTGTATTTCCAGACTTTGTTATTTTACTCTAGCCATGACAGTAGAGGAAATCCAAGATAGATCAATTGAAGGCTTAATAAATGTGGCGCAGTTACTAAAAAAGCCGATAGGCTCGAGTCATAATTATGAGGTAGCTGAAATAATCAATGAACAAGCTGCAAATTATATTAAAGGCAAGATAACACTTATTCGCACCAACCGTGGGATACTGGTTCAAGGTAAACTATACGCTGAGTTAGAACTCATGTGCAGCCGTTGCCTCGACTTTTTCCTTTGCCCTATAAGTTTCAGTTTAGAAGAAGAAGCGATTCCCTCACTTGATGTAACTAGTGGTTTGCCATTTTCTCTGTCCGAGGATTTTGAAAGTTTCACTATTGATAACAACCACCTACTTGACCTAGGCGAGCTAATATGTCAGTATATCTTGCTAAATCTACCCATGAAACCACTGTGCCAACCTAATTGTGCTGGAATTAAGGAGGTAAACCATCATGGCTCTACCTAAGAGAAAATATCCGAAATCAAGACAGGGGAAAAGACGCAGCCACCTAGCGCTAAGTCTCCCTAGTCTAGATAGATGCCCACAGTGCCACAGTCCCAAGTTAACTCACCATGTTTGCCCTACTTGTGGTAATTATAACGACAGGCACGTAATCGAAGTTAAAACACGCAAGAAAAAAACTCCGTAAATTCAGGATTTCCTGAAAACCTCGTTTTAAAAAAGTATTTATAACATGGCTGGGAATCCCACAGTAGCTTACGTTTTCCCCGGACAAGGCTCGCAAAAAATTGGAATGGGGAAGGACTTATATGATCGATATCCCATGGCTCGAGAAGTCTTCAATGAGGCTGATGCTACTCTAGGCTTTCCCCTTTCTCAACTATGTTTTCAGGGACCGGAGGAGGAATTAGTAAAAACGGTCAATGTCCAACCGGCAATACTAGTTACCAGCATTGCCTGTCTTAAAGCAACCCAAGAGGCCAGCAACAATAGTCTACCTACCCCTCATTTCGTTGCTGGGCATAGTTTAGGCGAATATACTGCCCTAGTAGTAGCCAATGCAATTACATTGTCCGACGCAATAATACTAGTAAGAGAAAGGGGTAGGTTGATGTATGAAGCGGGCTTAAGAAATCAGGGAAGCATGCTGGCCATTATGGGACTTGATGAAGCAACAGTTAGAAACATTTGTCTTGAGAGTAATACCGAAGCCTCTAATATCAACTGCCCCGGCCAGATCGTAATCAGCGGTGCTACTGATGCACTGACAGAAGCTGGGAAATCAGCGAGAACAAAAAGTGCTCGTGCTATCCCTCTGAAAGTCAGCGGAGCTTTCCATTCTGCCTTAATGGAGTCAATCTTAGCTGACTTCAACAACGTGCTCTCCAACTTCGTGTTCTTTCCCCCTACAATTCCTATAATATCCAACACGACTGCTGAGCCATTGACTGACGTTGACTCTATTAAGAATGAACTCTCAACACAGTTACGACATTGTATTCAGTGGCAACGTTCCGTGGAATATATGATGTATAATGAGGTTAATACCTTTTATGAGATAGGTCCGGGAAGAGTACTTAGCGGTCTGATTAAGCGAATCAACCCTGAGTTGCAGACTTTAAACATATCAGAAGTTGAGGATATCCAAAAACTAATAAACTAATGATACTGACTGTTTATGACTAGAAGTAGGCGAAAAGCAAGAATCACAGCTCTCCAAGTACTTTATGAGATTGATTGTGCCCAGCACAAGCCAAAAGATGCCTTAGCTCACTCAGTAGCCGAGAAAGCTCTATCACTAGAGGTAATTAGCTTCAGTGAGCAACTGTTACAGGGAGTATTACAAAATAAACCTAGGCTTGATGAGACTATTGCATCTTTTGCTCGTGCCTTCCCTATAGAGCAAATACCCATTATAGATAGAAATATACTGCGTCTTGCCATCTTTGAAATTTTATTTAATAATACTCCGATTAAGGTGGCTATAAATGAAGCGGTGGAGTTGGCCAAGGATTTTGGCAGTGATTCTTCACCACTCCTAATAAACGGAGTATTGGGAGCAATAGCAAGTGAATACAGCATAGAAATCAGTAAAACATAGTTAAGGAGGTAAAGTGGCAACCGTTTTTGAAATACTGAAGAAGGTTATTGTAGAGCAATTAGACGTCAAGGAGGAAGAGATAACACCAGAGGTATCCTTCGCCGAAGACTTGAACGCTGACTCATTAGACTTAATTGAATTTATTACTGCCGTGGAAGAGGAATTCAGCCAACCGGGAAGAAGGCTGGAAATCTCAGATGAAGATGCTGAGAAAATAAAAACCGTCCAGGACGCCCTTGATTACCTTTATGACCACGGGATTACAGATGAGTAAACAAAGTAACCTCTTCTTAATGTAGTTCGACTTACGATCCAGCAAGCTATGCCACGGTTTTTAAGGAAAATACATACTGTGTTGTTGTTTTCAGCGCCTTTCTTAGCAGGGCTAACTGAGGTCTATATATCGTAATTCTCTCTTGCTCGGATGTAACGGGCATGTTAAGAATTCTCGATATAATCTTTTCCTCTACCTCCCCTTGACATATCACGGATGCTTCATTTTGATCTACCCTTAATTCTATAAATATGGGCAACAGTAATGCTTCTTGCTCATCCGTATCTAATATAGTAGCAATCTGTTCAAGCTCTCTTCTTTTAAAGATATGAATGCTACTGTCACTACATATTACAAGAGGATATTCTTCACGCAACAAAGTAGCTAGCGTTTTCCGACTTCGAGGTAGCCCTGCATTTACTATCCTGAGCTCACCTCTTAAACATTCGTGAAGAACCCTTTCGTAATGTAAGTCACCAGACACACTTCTACCTCCGTGCGATTAACACCTTCACATGTTTTAGCCGTGCCTTCTCTTCCCTATCCCTTTCCTCAAATTTCATATTTAAGTAGCTTATTGTCGCCTGTAAGCTAGGGATTATTATATATTCTAAAGCGTTGGTTATCCTTTTCGTCCTATTTATTTCCATTCCCAATAATTCGAGGTTCCTCTGTAGCTCAGCTAATTCGATAACAGTTTCGAGAAATTTTTCGGATAGTTGTGCCGCATGATCCAAACACGAGGAGGTATCAACCAAACTATATCCTCTCATTGATTTTTCATTCTTGCTTAGCTCAAAAGAAGGGGTTTTTACCCCTGCTATATTTCTTAAGCCAGCAGTGACCTTTACACTAGCTTCAGTTGCTATTAGTTCCTTCTCCAGCACTATGTAGCCATGATACCCCGTGGCAATCGACAATGCTCTATAAGCTTGAGATAGCTCATCAACTAATTTTCTTTTAGCTTCTACTGTCTCTCTACCTGCCTGCAGGAATTCCATTGTTAGGATAGAAAGCCTGTCCTTGACAATCTTTTGTACTCTTTGAGCTAAGGAAAGCCTGCGCTTTAATTTTATCAGCTCAATTTTTGTGGGTCTTACTTTGATTAATTGTTGTGGCATTTATAGAGCTTATGCTGCTTTGCTTGCAACGACATTGGAGTAATTCGGATGGTACTTTTTGATGAATTCCTCTCTAATTAGCTTTAGGTCTTCTTCAGGTAACGCCGAAAATAGCTCCCAAGCTATATCCAGGGTATCTTCTACCTTTCTTTTTTCAAACTCGCCTTGAGCAATGAATACCTTCTCAAATTTTTCTGCATTCATTAAATATATTTTATCCCTTTCTCCTAGTGCCTCAGAACCTATAATGGTAGATATCTCCCTGAGGTAACACCCTTCAGAGTACGCAGCGTATGATTGCATAAAGACGTTGTTGTGATCCTCCCTAGTCTTAGCCAGCCCGATACCTTCCTTCATCATCCTGCTGAGGGATAAGAATACATCTATTGGTGGGTATATTCCCTTTCTCTCCAGATTGCGGGAGAGTACAATCTGCCCTTCGGTTATATAGCCTGTAAGGTCAGGTATAGGATGTGTTATATCATCATCAGGCATAGTTAAAATGGGTATTATAGTTATCGAGCCTGCTTTTCCAGAAATTCTACCCGCTCTCTCATACATCGTGGCAAGGTCAGTATACATATACCCGGGATATCCTCTCCTCGAAGGTATCTCCTCACGCATAGAAGAGAGTTCACGAAGGGCTTCACAGTAATTAGTCATGTCAGTAAGCACTACCAGTACATGCATATTTTGTTTCCATGCCAAGTATTCAGCTGCGGTTAAAGCTAACCTTGGTGTAGATATTCGCTCGATAACAGGATCGGATGCCGTGTTGATAAAAGCCACTGTTCTCTCTAATGCTCCTGTACTCTCGAGATTCCTCATAAAAAAAGAGGCATCGTCGTAACTCACGCCAACAGCACCGAACACTATAGCGAATTTCTCCTCCTTACCCTTTACTGTAGCTTGCCTGATTATCTGAGCCGCAATTCGGTTGTGCTGTAAGCCTGAGCCACTGAATATAGGCAATTTCTGTCCTCTAACCAAAGCATTCAAACCGTCTATTGCCGATATCCCGGTCTCAATAAACTCGGCTGGCGGTTGCCGACCTGCAGGGTTTATTGGTTCACCATTAATATCCAAGTAATCTTCAGGGATCACAGGCGGACCTCCATCTATAGGTTCTCCTATACCATTGAAAATCCTCCCTAGGATGTCAATAGATATTGGAAGCCTTAAAGTCTCACCTTTGCACCTTATTTTGCTCTCAATAAGGTCCACTTCGCTGACTCCGCCGAACACCTGAACTATAG
>JAXHSX010000105.1:0-6625 GCA_034190625.1 Chloroflexota bacterium | reverse complement strand
CAGTTGATCCACTTTTTGTAGTGCAGCTCGAAGGTCTTTCTCTTTAACTTCGTGTGTAGTCATTACCAGAGGTACCACTTCAGCCAATGCCGACTCTTTTTGAATCACAGAAGCCAGGCTGATACTGTGGTTTCCCAGGATCCTGGTAATTTGTGCCAGCACTCCTGGCTGGTCTTTCACTGTTAACGTGAGATAATACCTTCCTATGATGTTACCAATATCATTCAACATGACAGGAGTGTTGGTGGAGGGCATCATTAAGGCTGCACCATGGGCGATATCCAGTAAATCATTAATAATCGCTACAGTAGTCGGGTATGTGCCAGCTCCAGGCGCTATCAGCCCTGATACCACGCCTAAATCATTTTCCAGTTCAATGGCATTGTTAGCATCCTCGACAGATGCTAACATAGTTCCATGTGGGACCAAGGCAGGGCGGACGAATACAGTGGCAGAGCTATTTTCTCGTTCGATAACTCCTAGAAGTTTTATGGCATAGCCAAGTTCTTTGGTATACTGGATATCTTGCATTGTTATATCTCTGATACCTTCGCAAGAAATGGCAGGTGGTATATTGTACGTATCACTTATAACCCCCAATAGAATCTGTATCTTGCGGGCGGTGTCGATACCATCTATATCGTCAGAAGCATCAGCCTCGGCATAACCATTTTCCTGTGCTTCTTTTAGGGCTTGCTCGAAAGAGATTCCAGCACGAGCCATGCGTGACAAAATATAATTACATGTGCCATTGAGGATGGCACACATCCTGCGAATTCTTCTGGCAGACAGGCTCAGGTCATGGATTAAGGCGTTACACCCCACAAATGTCCCCCGAAAGCCTATGGTGCAGCCTCGGTTTTTTGCCAGGCTAAAAATCTCATCCCCATTCTGTGAGATGGCAGCTTTGTTAGCGGTAACAACATCTTTGTTATTGCGGAGGGCAGAGAGAATGAGAGGCGTCGCATTCTCGATTCCACCTATAACCTCAACAACAACATCTATGTCAGGGTCACTGACGACCTGGGAAAAATCAGTAACAATGAGACTGGGGTCAACGTTGAAAGGGCGAACCTTGTCGGGGTGTTTTACTAGAATCCTTTTCAGTTCAAGTTCCGGTACTCGCCCTTGCAGTAAGACTTCTATAACACCTCTACCGATATTCCCGAAACCTGCCACTGCTACGCGTTTTGTCTTCATTATTAGACACAATTATAGTTTAATAAATGACTTATTGCACTAAATGACATTCGCGTTTTTACCACGAAGTCGTTGTGGCATCATCTCCTCTGCAGCACCTTTAGTACCGCCCAGGACATCTTTGCTTCGTCCAGATAATTATCTACTGTGCTGATCTCTTCCTGCATTGAAAACCAATCGTCGAAATCTTCCCTCTCCAAGGTTTGTTTTACTTTCTCGCTGAGTTCTTGCTCTCCTTTATCCAGGACTTCGACTACCCAGTGTCCACCTTGAGTCGAAACATTATCTTTGACTGGCGAGCTTACCTTATTGAGTTCAAGATTGAAGGCAACTTCATCGAATGCTTTGCTGCCCAGGTCTCCCTCTTTTATCCAACCCAGATCGCCTCCTGTATCTTTGCTTTCATGCTGGGAATATTGTTTCGCCAATTGGGCGAAATCTTCTCCATCATCCAGCCGGGCTTTAAGTTCCTCAGCTTCTTCTTCACTGCCTAATAACATAACATGGGCATATATGCCCTTTTCCTCATCTTTATCAGTGACTTTTATAAGCCAATAGCCCACATTCTTAGTTAACGAATTATCGTAAATGATCTTTATTTCTCCAGACTCGGTATCAGGGATAGTATCTGCGATGATAGAAGGTAAGAATTCCTCCGGCACCCAGCCTAGATCGCCCCCGGCCTGGGGATCAGGCGAAAACTCTTCAAGCAGAGTAGCAAAATCGCCCCCGGCTTCAAGTTGGGATAGAACATTGTTTGCCACTTCTCGACCCTCTACTAGCATTAGTCGAACATTTACTTGCTCCATCTTATCTGGTAGCTGGGAACCAAAATAATCCAGTAGTCTATCCGCTAATAGCTCAACGGTCACCATGTCTTGATAGATTTTACTGGTAGGCAATTTATTATCTTTGATTTTCTCGCTTACCTCCCCCTTTTCAACGTGAATTCCCAAGTCGTTAGCTCCTTGTCTGATCAATTCCGCCTGCTCAATACGGCTGGCAACGAGTTCAGCATAAAATTCATTTGGCTGTAAGTCCTTAGTTTGAGCATCGAGCATATCCACATAATAGCCCATATTAAAGGAGGTATCATTTACATTGATAACGATTTCCCGAAAAGGCTTGATTGCACCGTTATAATAGCCATGTCCGACGTATCCTAAAATGCCTGCTAAGAAAACAGAAGCGGCAATTATTATGATTCGATTGGTCCTTCGGTGGCGCTGCCATTTGGATAGCTGATGCTTAGTAGGAGTTCGCTCAGCTTTGACTTTCTTCTGTTTCTTACTCAAAGTTCACACAAAAGCAAATCTAGTATTCTTGTTGTTCCAACAACGATGTTATGATAACATATTATTGTAAGATTAGGCGACGGGGTGTAGCGCAGCCTGGTAGCGCACCTGAATGGGGTTCAGGTGGTCGGAGGTTCAAATCCTCTCACCCCGACTTTCTTTCAGTTTATAAAAACCTCAGTTTGCTAACAAAATCCAAAATGCAATTCTAAACAGATTGTACGGCAAGCTGCGGAGTATAGCGCTTTAATCTTCGTTTCCCCTATGTCCTCAATCTTCTCGCCGACACCATGAAACATCAGGATTAGAGATAAGACGAAGGGCAATTTATAGTCTTCTGCATAAAGTTGGACAATTCCTACCCCTTGTCATTATTAGCATAATCCCTCTCCTTTTAAAGAATTCCTATCCATTCCTCTCCCTTGACATTACTTACATAACACCTCTCCCTTTATAGAATCCCTATCAATTCCTCTCCCTTGACGGGAGAGGATTAAGGTGAGGGTGATAAAGATGAGGGTGAGGATGTAATCCCCCTCCCTCTAACTCCCTCCCCCGGCGGGAGAGAGAATTATAAAGAATTCCGCGGTTAACTATATTTGCTGATTTCGAAGATTCGGTCTAATTATACCCTGTTAAGAAACGAGCCACAGGACTAATTTCTAATGTGGAATGGGACCATACTGTGGTGATAGACAACCTCCTGGAGAGCATTTAGCATATTGGGAAGAACTAATTTGCGGACGTTATGTCGGTCACAGCAGCGAGAGCGTTAATAAGCCCTTTTCCTACGCCATTGGCACTGATAGGAGAACAGCTATCTTCAATCGCCTGCCGGACTTCGTCGTTGATCAGTCCGTTGTCGTTGGTATCATTAGCTATACTGAACGCCAGAGTAGCCACGCCTGAGACATGTGCTGCTGCTGACGAGGTGCCACTCTTATAGCCATATCGATTCTGGGGTAACTCAGAGTAAATATTGAATCCCGGAGCAGCCACATCTACCCAATCGCCGTTGCTGGATAATAAGGCTAAAGAATCTTTCTCGTTGGTGGCTGCTACTGCAAGACAATTAGTATAGTAAGCAGGGTATAGTGGCATCGATGTACCTTCGTTGCCTGCTGCTGCCACGACTAGCGCTCCCTGATTCCAGGCATAGTTTACCGCTTCTTCCAACTCTGGTGATGCTTTGGTAGAAAGGCTTACATTTATAACCAATGCTCCGTGTTCGACTGCCCACATGATGCCACTGGCTACCACCAATGATTCGCACTTGCCTGAGTCTTCAATCACCTTGACATTCAGTAATTGGCACTCAGGAGCGATAGTAGCGATAGTGCCAGCCATGTGAGTACCGTGCTCATAGATATCATTGTTTGTCGAGCTGTTGGTGAAATTAGTCTCATCAACCAGCTTATGTGACAAGTTATTGTTATTTTTATCTATGCCAGTGTCCAGGACGGCGACGACGACTGAGCGATGTCCTTTAGTTATTTGCCACGCTTGGGGCGCCTCAATCTTGTTTATCCCCCACATTTGAGGTAGATAGCCATCACTGGAAGAATATGTTGTCTGGGAAGAGGAGACATGCCTTATGGTGTCGCTATTGCAGGCATGCCCATCATTGTATGCAGGCACGCTTTCTTCAGCAAGTACTGGCGCATACATCACTGATACAATCAATGACAAAGCAGCCAGCGCCATAATTATAGTTAGAAATCTTGATTTGCTCTTTTCTTTGTTTAAATTAGTGTTTGTCTTCATTGCTGCACCTCTTCTCTTTTTCTACTTTAAGATTAGTGCAGCCAGCTCACGCTAATGTCACAGACAACCCTCAATCCCTCACAAAGAAGTCACAATTGGGCAGCGGCTTTATGTGCAAGGAGAGCAGAAGAAAATAGAAAAGGGGGCCTTCAGGAAATTGAAGACCCCCGTGATAAATGTTTTACAGTTATAGAGGAGATTGCTATATGATTCTCCCTCCCCCGGCGGGAGGGAGTTAGCGGGAGGGGGGAATTCACCCTCACGCCCTTCGTCAGATAAAGAGGGAGGTGGATGAGGGTCACGATTTAGTACTCCTTCAAGGGAGAAGGTTTCTTTACGAGTCTTTTGGCTTTTGAGCCATCATCCTCCACTGGTAAGAACTATTGCCACTTTTCTGAAGACTATGCCTACAAAGATAATACACAATATCCAGGTAACGGAGGAGGCATTATTTAAGGTTAGGCAGAAGACTATATCTGGTTATGTCCCCTTTTGCATGGTATATCCTATACCAGGCTTGGTCAGGATATACTTGGGGTTCTTGATGTCGTCCTTTAGCTTTTGTCTGAGGCGGGCGATGTGCACCTGGAGAAGGTGGGTCTCACCGACGTATTCCTCGCCCCACACCGCCTCCAGTATCTGGTCGGGGGTGACCACTCGGCCAGCGTTGCGCGCCAGATAGGATAGCAGCCTGTACTCTATAGCAGTCGTATTTACCTCCTGTCCAGCCACGGTGACCTTGCGCTTTGTAAAGTCAATTACCAGGTCGTTGCAGTAGAATGTAGACTCAGGCTTCTCACTCCAAAGATTAGCACGACGCAGAGCCGCTCTAATTCGTGCTATCAGCTCCTGGGAAGAGAAGGGCTTGGTCACGTAATCATCGGCACCAGCATTTAGCCCTATTACTTTTTCCTCATCATTGCTCTTGGCAGTGACCATGATTATCGGTACCTGCGAAAATTCGCGAATATGCCGACACACGGTATAACCATCCATACCAGGCATCATAACATCTAGCAATACCAGGTCTGGGCTTTCCTGGTAAAATACATCGAGAGCGGATTCACCCTCAATCGCTCTGAGCACGTGGTAGCCCTCCAACTCCAGCATACGCTGAACCATGCGCAGCATTCGAACATCATCATCAACTACTAAAATAGATGTCTTCTTCGACGGCATACTACATCACCTCTTCTAGCCAACAATACGGGCAACAGCCTCCCTCAGCTTGGCGACACTCAGCGGCTTTGTCAAGTAATCCGCGGCGCCCATTTCAAATGCTTTGTCTTGCTGCGGTGCTGCAACCGAGGCGGTGAATACAACGACAGGGATTGCCCTCAACTCTGGTTCAGCCTTCATCTCCTCTAGCACCGCCCAGCCATCCCTACCCGTCATCCTCAAGTCCAGAAGCACTAGAGCGCATTCATTCTCCCTTACCAACTGCAGCCCCTCATCGGCGTTCTCAGCCTGAAGAACGGAGTAGCCCTCAAGCTCAAGTACCCGCGATGCGAAAGTCTGCACGTTAGTGTCGTCTTCTATTACCAGTATGGTCTTTCTTTTATTCCTCTTGGTCATGACTATGTCCCCCCTTGGTATCCAGCGGCAAGGTAAAATAGAATGTGCTTCCCTTTCCCATGCTGCTTTCCACCCAGATTCGCCCGCCATGTTGCTCTACCAGTCCTTTGCAGATTGCCAGACCCAGACCGATACCTCCTATCTCTGAGGTCAATGTTTGCTCGATGCGATACATCCGCTCGAATACCATATTCAGTTCATCGACGGGGATGCCTATTCCCTGGTCGGTGACGCTTATAACCATCTCTGTCCCCCGGCGGGAGGCTCGTACCACTACTTCGGTCCCCTCCGCAGAATACTTGCAAGCATTATCGATAATGTTGTCCAGCACCTGCCGAATACGCTTGGCATCGATATTTAGCCGCGGCAGCTTCTTTGTCGTCTTCAGCACTATACTGTAGCTGGGTGCCCTGACTCGAGCCTCGACTGCCGCATCTTGAATTAGCTGCAAGATACTGGCAGGTGCCTTTTTCAGCCTTATGAGACCAGACTCCAGGCGGGACATGTCCAGGAGATGGTCTACAAGCTCAGTGAGCCTGTCGGTAGCTCTGTCTATAGATTGCAGGTACTCGCGTTTCTCATCATGCTTGAGCCTCTTGTCATAGTCCACGAGCATGGTGGAATACCCCTTGATGATTGTCAGAGGAGTGCGCAGCTCGTGTGACACGGTGGAAAGCAACTGGCTCTTAAGACGATCCAGCTCACGCAAGTTCTCCATCTCAACCACGTTGTGCATAAGCTGATTATTATCAATGGCGATGCCCAGGATGCTGCCCATGGTATCCAGCAAC
>JAXHSX010000104.1:0-6068 GCA_034190625.1 Chloroflexota bacterium | reverse complement strand
GAATCCGAAGCCACTGAGACCATGACTTCCCCAAAACCCGAGATGCAAAGCTAAATAGAAAGTGGAGCTGAGCTCACAATAGGTAAAACCTTTGAACGGGCGTTCAGTCTGACTATCTTCGCCCTTCTGCCCTCAGCAAAACCACTTGTAGCAATAGAGCGGATGTATCTGCAACAGGGTGTACTCGTTCATATGATTAGTGACACCTTCTCCTTTCTTTTATTTTTTAATGGAGCCTGAGAAATTTCTATGGAGTAAGGTATCCCAACGCTTGGTGAGGTCGGATAGTATTATATACCTCTTCCCATTTCCTCAGAGCTTGATTTAGCTCTGAGGTACCAAAGCTGGTATCCGTTCGTAATACTCTTCGGTGTGGGTCCTTTGTGCTCTTTCCACGTGTCCATTGGTATTGGAGTGGTAATGAATCTGAATACTGGGATCAGTGGGTAGAGGCTTTTGAACCGCTACTTACACATGATGATCCTCGCATTAGAACCATTGGTCAGATTGGAAAGGATTATGCGTTGGCACAAAAGGAAAGGGCTGTTGCTAAAGAACGGATTGAAAATATCTATGGGCGATGATAGCTAGACACATTCTGACGAAGTGGGACGTGACCTTTGGCGACGGTTCACCCCCACATACGTGGGGAATACGTAGGCTCTGGAGTTGAATGTGGTGATGGCGTCAGTATATCGCAGCCTGTAGAAATGGCCAGCAGGCTCAGGAGGCATATCACGACCACAGTAGCAACGTTCTTCTTACCCATTTAGCGCCAGCTTAAATTGCTGCATCTTAGTTGTCAACATGTGTATCCTGAGGTGTGACGCTACCCTCATCCCTTCTCGATAGCTGAGCCTACAATTTCACTATATCGCTCTGTGGTTATGTATTGAGGTTGATAAACTATACCTCTCTTTTGCATAACAGAAACAAAAGACCTCAAGTGATTTCTTGATCCCTTGAGAAGATTCTCGTAGACAAGCTTTATGTCAGATTTATCTGTTTGAGCTACATACATCTCAATATCAAGTATGTCGATTTCCTCAATTGCAGCCCCAACTTTAAGAGCATCTATGTCAGACTGACTCCCCTGCTTGATAAGATCATCATATAGTTGCTGTAGCTCTTTGTTGGTAAATTCCCCGGGTCCTCTACCTTCAGCAGGATCATCCAAATTGTACCGGTCAATAAGAGATTTCATTGCATCCATATGAGTCTGCTCGCTACTGCTTATGTTGTTAAAACTATTAACGCCCCATTTATCATACAGCTGTAAATATACGTCCCGTGCCAGCTTCTCTTCTTCACGCATATAAAGGATTCCTTGTTTCTCTAAATCACTCAACACTGTCGCTGATGTTTCATTGATTGTTGCCGTAAGGGCATCATTATCTATTGACGTATTACCTTCGCCATCAACATTTAACAAATCAGGGCTACTGGTAGAGCAAGCAACGAGCATTATCAATAACACAATTACTGCCAGGGTAGCCAGACTAGTTAACCAACGTACTCTCCTCATTGGATACCTCCCTCGCCGATTAGCATCAGCCGATTTACATCAATTATAATGCTGTTACTAAATAGCATCTACCTTAGCTTGTAATGCCTCTTTAATGGAGCCAAAGTCCAGCCCTTTCTGAGCGACCCAATCACGAATTGTCATATCGGTGGCCGGAAGTTTTTCTCCGATAACGGCTTCAATTTCCTCTCTGGGAAGTCCCCAGTCCAAAACCTCCTTGAAGGTGGTCCTGCCTTTGATAATCCGTTCTGCAGATTCTTCGTGTTCTTCCGTAGAGCTATCTTCTCCAGTTACGATATTGGATTCCACTATTTGTATTCCGCTAATATCCACTCCATACTACAAAGCATCGATTGTACAATAGATAAGCAACAATCCAACGGTTTGTAAATTATCCATCGGTCGCTTTAATCATTAGCTCCAAATGGTGTAAAATATCATGGCACAGGGAGCTAAAGCTAAATCACTGCATGTCCATAGACCGCCTCTCAAGATGCAGTCTATGGACATTAATATGTCCTAGAATTTCGTCTGATAGTGTCTGGGCAAGCTCCGGTAGTGACCAGTATTGGTTAACGTATTTATTTGATTGAAAGGAATACCATATGAGTTTAACCTGTGGGCTGGTAGGGCTTACTGCTTGCGGTAAGACTACTATTTATAATGCTGTGACCGCCTCCTGGGCAGCAAGTTATGATGGGTCTGAGATGCATAGAGTCATTGTTAATGTGCCTGACCCATGTATTCAGACACTGGCAAACTTATACAATCCTGCCAAAATTGTTCCGGCTACTATACAATTAGTAGATATTCCCGGTCTCGCTACCGACTCCGTTACCAAGCCAGGTCACAGCACAAGACTGCTCAAACATATCAAAGATGTTGATGCCTTGCTGCACGTAATACGGTGTTTTGAAGCGGCGGATACCTTTCCCCAGCGTGATAATATCGACCCCGTGCGCGATGTAGAGACCATAGACATTGAATTGATGGTAGCTGATAGTCAGACACTACAAAAAAAGATCACTCGTTTGTCCAAGAAAGTGCGAGCAGGCGATAGTGATGCCATTCAGCAGGTGGCTGACTGTGAAAAAGTAAAAAAGGGATTGGATCAGGGAATACCTGCTCGCCGACAAAGATTGAACTATAAGGAACTGGACAGCGTCCGTGAATGCAATCTGGTCTCACTCAAGCCTGTGCTATACATTGCCAATGTAAAGTCTATGGGAGACGAGGGAAACGGCTATGTTAAAGCGCTTCAGACTATAATTGATGCCGATAGCTCTGAGGCTATTACCATCTGTGGCCATGATGAAGCTGATATCAGCCAGCTTGACCCCGCAGACCGTCAGGAATTTTTAGCTGAACTTGGCTTGCAGGAATCATCCATGACGCGATTGCTACAAGCCGCGTATCGAAAACTTGGGCTGGTGAATTTCTTTACCGTTGGCGAGGATGAGGTCCATGCTTGGACATGCCACAGAGGAGATAAAGCCCCAGTTGCTGCAGGTAAGATTCATACGGATATGGAGAGAGGCTTCATACGGATGGAAGTGATACACTATAATGACTTGATTGAGCTCGGCAGCGATATTGCTGTAATCAAGGCAGGTAAGCGACACATCGAGGGCAAGACCTATGAAATTCAGGAGGGAGATGTCGTGGCGGTACTCTTTAATGTCAGTTAACGAATATTATAGGGGTTACAAACAAGGCTCCTGAGTTTAACTATTAAGCAAAAGTTCAAACTAAACAATATAGCTTTCAGTTTAACTCATCGCCTTGCCTTCAGTCTCGATGGCAGTCTTCGCTTTCTCAAACTCCTGTTTCATCTGCTCAAGTGCTATAGAAAGCCTCTCCCATTCCTCTACAAGCGAGTTGATGGTCTCCTTCAGCCTGCGATGCTTCTCTATGGTCGCAATAACCTGGGCACTATTCCCATAATGCTCTACATCAGAAAACAGGCTCTCGACTGCCCTAAATTGCGTCTCAAGCTCCGAAAGCTCAGTCTCGACTTCAGCTATTCGCTTTTTGATGAGGGTGCTCTCTCTATAATACTCGTTTCTTAGTTCTCCCTCGATCTGCTTACGCTGGCGCAGCTTATCCCTTTCTGTACTTTTCCCCATCGTGACGACCCTCGGCACCTCGGAAATCTCTGAAACTCCTTGCGGCAAAGACTGTTTCCAGTAGAGATAGTCATCATAATTTCCGGGAAACACCTGTACATTGCCGTCCCTTATCTCAATGATCTTGTTTGCAATCTGGCGAATTAGCGTCCGGTCATGGGTGATAAAGCAGAGGGTCGCGCGATAAGCTTCAAGGGCATCTGTCAATATCTCCCGTGAGACAATATCGAGATGGTTAGTGGGCTCATCCATCAGCAAGAAATTGGCTGACTGAGTCAACATCTTGGTTATCACCAGGCGACTCTTCTCACCTCCAGAAATGACGGATATCTTTTTATAGATATCGTCACCGTTGAAGAGAAAGGCGCCGAGAATCCCCCTGAGGTTCTGTTCCGGTTCATTGGGAGCTACGCTTCGCAGCTCAGTAAGGACATCATTTGCTGGATCGAGAAGCTCAAGCTGGTACTGGGCATAATAGGCCGTAATAACGTTATACCCTAATTTACGTTCGCCTTTCTCGAAAGGGAGCACTCCAGCCAATATCTTAAGCATGGTCGTTTTACCGGCACCATTAGGTCCCACCAGAGCTACTCTGTCTCCACGGTTAAGAACCAGATTAAGGTCGCGGTAAACCACATTTGTATCATAAGACTTGCGAATATGTTTCAGCGTGATAACCTCCTCTCCGCTCCGTATCGGTTCGGGGAAGGAGAATCGTATCTTCCTGGTTACCCTGGGTACTACCACCATTTCCATCTTCGCAAGCCGTTTCAGTCGGCTCTGCACCTGAGTTGCTTTGGTATTCTTGGCACGGAATCGCTCGATGAAGCGCATCTCCTTTCTTATCTTGAGATTCTGTCTTTTGGCTGTAGCTTCTGTAACCTCAAGTCCTTTCTGTCTGGCTATAACGAAGCTATCGTAACTGCCACGGTGGAAGATGACCTTACCTTGTTCGATGGCAAGTACCTTGCTTACCACTCGATTCAGGAATGCCCGGTCGTGCGAAACAACCAGAACCGCCCCCCGATAGCTTACCAGATAACGCTCAAACCAAATGCAGGACTCCAGATCGAGCTGGTTTGTCGGCTCATCGAGCAGGAGAACATCAGGAGAAAGAAGGAGAACCCTGGCCAGGGTAGCACGCATCAGCCACCCACCGCTGAAGTCAGTTAGAGGACGATGGAAGTCAGACTCCGCAAACCCCAACCCGGAAAGGACCACCTTAGCCTCATGCTCGGCGCCGTAGCCACCTGCAGACTCGAAGCTATACTGAAGTTCACCCAACTCATGCAGAAGTTCTTTCGAATTCTCCTTGTCCGTTCCCTCCGCTAGTTCCTCTTGAAGAACCTGAATCTGATGAGCCAACCCGCTTACCTTGGGTGAGACGTTGGCGACATAATCGAGCAACCGCTGATTAGAAGAGAAGTTGATTTCCTGTTCCAAATAGCCAATTGTAGCCCCCTTCTGCATATTTACGCTGCCAGAATCGGGAAGCACACTTCCATTGATAATACCGAACAGCGTCGTCTTCCCTGAGCCGTTCGGCCCAATAATAGCTATGCGGTCTCTTGCCCCAACATTAAAGGTGACAGAGCTGAATAGACTCTGATCACCATAAGACTTTGATATGTCTGAAACGCTCAGCATGTATGCAACTTAAATAATTATACAGGTGGCGCCACAATAAATGAACCACACCAGAAATTATCACCTATGGATCGGCTAAAGGGGAAACTCAATAAGCCCGCATTGCGCATCCTGGCAGCGATTCTTCCTGAAAATGACCCGTTAAAACTGAGTCAGCGGTGTCACGTTTGTCGGACCCATAACCCGAAGGTCGTTGATTCGAATCCAATCCCAGTTGCCAAGTGACAGTAGTATGGAACGTCACATTCTGGCTTTTTGTTTTACATAACTTTATAATAGCCTCAGGTTCTTGATTTTACTGCGTAGGTTCTCTATAAACAAACCACTTGTTGGGGAGGATATATATGGCTGGTAAAAAAATACATATAGAATGGGGAAAGGAATTTGGAATACCTGAAGAAACGGTTAATTATATATTTTCACTGATTGATCGTCCAAATGAACAGAGGGAGTATTTACAGTATTTAACAAAAGTTACCGAATGGTGGGATGATGCTTCTATGAGGTATGCCCCATCCCATATTAAGAAAAATTGTAAAACTCCAGCAGACAGGGAAAAATATGAACAAGAATGTAAACAGTGGTTAAAGGAAAATCCAGCTATATTCATTGCCATGTTCTTCTATGGGAGGAAGACCGGGAGAGATCAGGGCAGAGTAAAATACATAGGGGACTTTCATTCGTATATGCAGCGTAAATACATACGGCGTTGGGGGCCGGCATTCTTGCATGCATGGTATCTTCATCATTTAATCGATTACTGTAACGAG
>JAXHSX010000103.1:0-5605 GCA_034190625.1 Chloroflexota bacterium | reverse complement strand
GCTGGCGGATTTTACTATCCTATCCAGTATATCTTGTGGTATTTCCTTCTTCTCTCGCACATAATCCCTGATGCTTCTTCTCTCATATAAAGCTTCAAATGTATCCATGCGCACCTCCTATATGGCGAAATTGTAATGATGATTTCCTTATATGTCAATCCTTTGATGGTTTTTATCGATGGCTCAATACTGATTTGTGTGAAAGAAGCGATAAGGTGGAAGAGTCCTGTGGTCTAGAACCACCTTCAATCTGTTTAAAGGTATGATATATGGCATTTAAATTATGGGCATGGGTTTCAAACTTCCCTTGTCCATAATTCATGGAAATCCTTTATGTCATTTATTATGTACTTGCAGGCGTTGAAAGCTGGCTCTCTGTGGGATGCTGAAACTGCTATAAGTAGAATGTTCTCTGATACAAATAGTAACCCAACTCGATGTATTATTAAAATATCCTCTATATCGAATCTATCAAGGGCTCTTTGCTCCAGATCCTCTAATTTCTGGACGGAATTCTTATCGGGCTCGAATTCCAATCCATTACCTTCAGGGAACTCACGTACTGTACCCAAATAGGTTACTATTGCACCTATTCTTGGGCTCTTCATCCTCTTGATTATTTCATCAACAGAAAAGTCATCTCTGCGTAGCTCTATCATCTCAGTATACCTTTTGCAATAACATCAACTGGCATCTTCCTCAATTCGTCCTCTTACCACTGGCGATTGTCTCTGTTCATTGGTCTATGTGGCTTTTTTATACTCTCATTTCCCTGACGATTGGTCCTTTTCAGTCTCAAAAGCTTTGAGGAATATGTCAGGGATTTTGGGAGTCTGAATATCTACCCAGCTTTTAAGGCAAGTAAAGGAACAAAAGTTGTAGTGCTCGACCATTCCCAGACCTTTCCATTGGGAAATCGTCAGCCAACCGCTGAACACCTCACACGGGCGTTCTTCTACATCGTAATCAACCCTTTTACCGCAAGTATGGCAAACAAAATATCCCTTTGGCATCCAAGCCTCCCGCACAGTTTGCCTTTTGTCTTATTTTATCGCATGTCTTCAGATTAAATGGCGACTATTTCTTTAACTTCGGGCACATGTTCCCTAAGCACTCGCTCAATTCCATTCCGCAAGGTCATGGTCGCCATAGGGCAGCCCCCACAGGCACCTGTCAGCCTTACTGTGACCACACCTTCATTCACGTCTACTAGTTGGACATCACCACCATCTGCTCGCAAAACGGGTCTAATTGTCTCCAGCGCTGCTTCTACCTTCTCTCGCATGCTTTACCTCCTATCTGTTTTTCTTCTGGTATTCCTCATCCCAGATGTCGTGAGTTGCGTAGAAATCCGAGCGAGGATACAGTTCAAGATTGTTGACACATTTTTTCACTATCGTCCTTTATTATAAAGCCCAATATTATAACGTATGTTGACTAATTTAGTCAACAATAATAATATAGAACATTTTAAGAAGGCTGTCAAACTAACGTTAGAGCCGCGTACGATCTATGTAGAATTAAACGGGAGATATCTGATGAAGATGAAAGCATGTCTGCTAATTATGGTGGCAATGATTATGCTGTTGGTTACGTCTTGCACGGCACCGACTGAAAATCCTGTCAACCAAATAGCCAATCACCTGCCAGTTATCACCAGTGTCAAAGCTGAGCGAGATGCAGTTCTTACGTTAGAGAGTTGTCAAATTAAGTGTATTGCTCTGGATGAGGATAGTGATGTGCTAAGCTACGAGTGGTCAGCCAGCAAAGGCGAAATAGATGGGAATGACCGCCCCACTGTGATTTGGATTGCTCCTGAGATTGAGGGTATCTTCAGGATTACGGTCAGGGTAACCGATGGTAAGGGTGGTGAAGTTACTGACTCTACAACTATCACTGTTAGGGTCAATCGTCCACCAAGAGTTACCAGCTTGATAGCCGATGTGGATTGGCTTACCTCTTCACGTAATTGCCAGGTTGAGTGCTCTGCTTCTGACCCCGACGGCGATGAGTTGAGCTACGAGTGGTCAACTAACGGAGGCGATATTTCTGGCACAGGCTCTATAGTTACCTGGACTGCTTCCGATGCAGAGGGCCTTTATAATATCGCAGTTGTAGTTAGTGATAGCCACGGTGGAGAGGACACAAGATCGTTGATTATTACTGTAGCCCCTAATCCTCCGCCAATTATCGAAGCCATGGTTGTCACTCCCAAAGAACCTAAATATCTGAAGGAGGCGAAAGGGGGGTACAGGATATTGAAAGGCAAAAGTTGTGAAATTGAGTGCTCTGCTTCTGACCCCGAGGGTGACGAGCTAAGCCATGAATGGACGACTGACGGCGGCAGCATTTCCGGAGAGGGTCCTGTGATCACCTGGACTGCACCTAAGAACGGAGGAAAAGTTACCGTCACTGTGACAGTGTCTGATAGCCGTGGTGGTGTGGCTAGTAAGAGTGTAGTTTTCAATGTAAAAATCTGTGCAGCATGTTCGTTTAAGTGAGGAATCCTGAATAGATGATCTATTTTAAGGCAGCATTTACCAATGAATAACAAGTTGACTAATTATTTAAGGAAAACTTATCAGGACCGCTTCAAGAGATATTTAATCTTATCTCTAATAATCTTAGGCGTAGCTCTTCTATTTACGGGTCAGGAAGCAACGAAGCCAACTGGTGGTGAAGGTCTTGAGGTTCACTTCTTCTATCTTCCGGGTTGTTCACACTGTGATGAGCAGAAACCGTTTAACGAGAAATTAGCCAATACGTATTCTTCAATTGATTTTATTTATCACAATGCTACCAAGCCTGAGGAATCTGCTCTATTATCCCAAATGCTTACCAGTATGGGAGTGAGCAAAACGGGCTTTCCAGTAACGATTTTCGGGGCGCAAGTCTTTAGTAGTTGGGAATCGGAAGAGACAACAGGCAAAGAAATCGAAGATGCCTTACAAAAATGCCTGGCAGGGGATTGTCGGGAGACACAGAGTCAAAAGCCCAAAGACGGAATAATACTGCCCATCATAGGGAAAGTAATACCTTCCGAGTATTCGCTTCCGGCCCTGGCTGCAATTTTGGGACTTATTGATGGCTTCAATCCCTGTGCTATGTGGGTGCTTGCTTATCTTATCTCTTTAATAATAACTTTAAGAGACAAAAGAAGAATATGGCTGCTTGTTGGCTCCTTTGTTCTTGCTTCAGGAATCTTATATTTCCTCTTCATGACAGTATGGCTTAACGCTTTCTTGCTAATCGGGTATCTCAAGCCACTGACAATTGTGATTGGACTAATAGCTTTAGGTGGAGGAATATTAAGTATAAGGGAATTTATAAAAATGAAGGGGGCTATTGTCTGTGAAGTCGGAGATGAAAAGTCCAAAAAGAAAACTATGAGCAGAATGGAAAAGGTTGTCTTTTCCCCCTTAACCTTGGGAACAGTGGCAGGGATTGTAGCTCTTGCTTTTGTGGTAAATTCTATTGAATTCGTGTGTTCTGCGGCAATCCCAGCAATTTTTACTTATGTTTTATCTTTGAGTGATCTTTCGACCTTCCAATATTATGCCTATATCCTGCTGTATTGTTTCTTTTTTATGCTGGATGACCTCATTATTTTTAGCTCGGTTGCTTTCGCTATGACCTCGGGCTTGGGAGACAGGTATGTGAAGTATTGCAGACCGATAGGTGGAGTGATACTAGCGATTCTAGGTGCATTGCTCATTTTTGCACCGGATTTGCTACGTTGACAATTATGCAAGCAACACTAAGGGAATACTGGCTGTTGTGAGACGGGTGATGATAGAAAGAATAAATACGGTATGGATGTAAGAGATGATAATAAACAGAGAGGCGGTCGCTCAGGCTAAAAAAGCTAAGCTACTGGTATTTATGGAGAACTGTCTGCGCAAGAAATATCGGGAACTCAAACTAGCCTAACCGAATGTCGCTGATATCCAGTTGCCAACGTAGTAAGCTATAACTACAACTGCCGACGCAATGATCAAATGCTCTGCGATAGCCTTCCAGGGCTTCACCTTTTGTCCTTTAGCGATGGCAAAGGTGAGTATAGATATCGCGGATAACCCCCAAATTATACTTACCACTATTGCCGTCGTGAGTTCAAAGAGTAAAACTGGAATAATAAATGTCAAGGCAAAAACAAACTTAGAGAAAAAGGTAGAGATGGTTGATTCCCATATCTCTTTTGTCGTATGTTCGTTTTCGGATTCTTCACAGATATGAATACCCAGTGCATCCGCAAAGGCATCTGCTATCGCTATTGTCAGTATGCCTCCAATGACTGCAAGCCTTGAATGAGTGCCAGAATATAGTCCTACCATTAGCCCAACCGTTGTAATTATTCCAGAAGTTAAGCCAAAGCTAAATCCTATTTTCAGTGAGTGTTTCATTTGCCCCATTATATCTTCTTCGTTGGGAACCTGACTATCTTTATATACAGGTCGCTTGGAGCAGCTTGGCTCTGAGCGTTTGCTGGGAGCTTCTACTTCCTCATTGAGTCAGCTTGTCATTCGAATTCAGGGGCAGGCTTTTATTGACACCATTTATTATATGAATTATAATTCATATAAACGGAGGCTCATATGACGATAGAAGAAGAGCAGGCAAGATTCCTGAGATGCATTGGGGAGCCAACAAGACTCCAGATACTTAGACTGCTGGCTGGGGGCGAGAGATGTGTTGGTGAACTCACTGGGGTGATTAATAAGGAACAATCTCTCATTTCGCACCACTTGAGAGCCCTTAAGGAATGCAACATTGTGAAAGATAGGCAAGAGGCTCAAAAAATTTACTATAAGCTTACGGATGATAGGTTAGCCAAGTTAGTTATGGACAGTGAAACTCTGATGACAGAGTTATCGCTGTGCAAATGTCAGGAGGTGAATTATGAAAGAGAAGGAAATCAAACAAGTAGTGAAGGGGAAATATGCCCAAATGGCTAAGCAAGGTCAACAGAACTGCTGTTCAAGTTGTGAGTGTGGAGTTAATCCCTTGGCTCAAGCTGAAGCTATAGGGTATACGAAGGAAGACTTGGAAAGTATTCCGGAGGAAGCAGCAATGGGATTGGGGTGTGGTAATCCTACAGCTATTGCTGCGCTAAGGGAAGGAGAGCTGGTGTTAGACTTAGGATCGGGAGCTGGAATAGACGTTTTCCTCGCAGCTAACAAGGTTGGCCCCACGGGCAGGGTTATTGGTGTTGATATGACCGAAGAGATGATTTATACGGCAAATGCCAATGCCAAGAACAATGGCTATGAAAATGTAGAGTTTCGCCTGGGTGAGATTGAGAAGCTTCCCGTAGATGATGGCTCTGTGGATACTATTATCAGTAACTGCGTTATCAACCTCTCCCCTGATAAATCTAAAGTCTTCCAGGAGGCTTATCGTGCTTTGAAGCCTGGGGGAAGGCTCATAGTCTCAGATATAGTTTCCGAAGGCATGCTTCCCGATGGAATAAGGAATAACCCTGATGCCTGGGCAGGATGTATCGCTGGGGCTTTAGAGCAGCAGGAATACCTGGGGGAAATAAGAGAGGCCGGTTTTCGTGATTTGCAGGTAGTTCCCAATGGGGAATTTCATGTGGAGAACCCCG
>JAXHSX010000102.1:0-11056 GCA_034190625.1 Chloroflexota bacterium | reverse complement strand
GCAGAATGTGGAGGTGATCCCGCTGGATAGCTTCGAGGATCAGGCTGTGCGAACTCGCCAAATGCTCAAGGAACTCAAAGCAGCTTGAAGTAAGGATACTGTCCTGTAATATATGAGGTGCAAAGCCTATCGTTGGAAAGCAAACGGGCACGCCGAATTACTCAACATGGGCTTTAATGGGCTTTGCAGTTCCTTATATTTGCCCAAATTTCGGCTGGATGACTAGCATTTAAGGCTTAGTGTTTCGTGTCGCCTTCAGGTGTAGCACCCAGACGACTATCTTCCTCAGCCACAATACTCTCGTCTAATTTCACAAATAAGGGCTGCACCTCACCAAGCTTCTGCCCCGGTACCGGTGATTGAAACTTCCAACCAACTTCCTTTATGCTTCCATCGAAACCGAGGAAAGAATGTAATTTCTCAGAGCTAAAAGGAAGGAACGGATACAGAATGGTTTTCAAAGCCGACAGCACAGTCAACACGGTATAAATAGATTTAGCCGAAACCTCCGGCTCTTGCTTGATTTTCTTCCACGGAGCTTGTTCATCGAGATAACGATTGCATTCCTGAGCCAAGGACATTGCTTCTCTCATCGCCTCCTTAAAACTACAGCGATAAATCATCCCATCCACGGCACCCAAAGCAACCTCAGCTTTGTGAATCAACTTTTGGCTTTCTTCATCAAGTTCACCTGGTGAGGGCACAGCACCATCGAAATTACGATGAGCGAATGTAAGAACCCTATGTGCCAAATTGCCATAGTTGGCTAACAACTCGTTGTTATTACGACGCAGGAATTCACGCCAGGAAAAATCGCTGTCACCAGTTTCAGGCATATTTGCCGCCAGAACATAACGCAGCGGATCCGGATCATACCGCTCCAGATAATCAGGGAGCCAAACAGCCCAGTTACGACTGGTAGAGATTTTTTGACCCTCGATGGTTAAAAATTCATTAGCCGGAACATCGTAAGGAAGATTTAAACCACTACAACCCATCAACATCGCCGGCCAGATAATAGTGTGGAAAAAGATATTATCTTTACCAACAAAATAAAAACTCTTGCTCTCACCTTGCCAGAATGGCTGCCACGCTGACTCATCGCCCTGTAGTTTTGCCCACTCTTTACTTGCCGATAAATAACCGATAACCGCTTCAAACCACACATAAATACGCTTACGCTCAAAATCTGGCTGCGGCACTGTTACTCCCCAATCCAGATCACGTGTTATGGCTCTGTCTTTCAACCCCTCATTCAAATGTTTCCAGGTAGTACCAAGCACATTATTCCGCCAGTGACTTTGCTCTTTTACCCAAAGCCTCAATTCATCCTGAAAAGCACTGAGCCGTAAAAAGAAATGCTCTGAGGTTTCAAACCGTGGTACTGTGGCACAAAGATAGCAGTGAAGGTCCTTGAGCTCCGAGGGATTCAAAGGTCGACCGCAAACATCGCACTGGTCACCCCGAGCTTGGGTAAAACCACAGTATGGACAGATGCCTTCCAGATAGCGATCGGGAAGAAAACGCCGACACTCGGGGCAATAAGCCTGAAGCATCTTATCACGGTAGATATAACCCTTTTGGAGCAATGTAAGAAATAAGTCATGAGTGACCTCAGTATGATTAGTCGTGCTCGTTGTCGTAAATAAGTCAAAGGAAATGCCTAGTTTTTGCCAGCAATCCATAAATTGCCGATGATACTTATCTGCTATTTCCTGAGGCGATTTAGACTCTTGCTCTGCTCGGATAGTGATCGGTGCCCCATGCTGGTCGCTGCCTGATACCATTAAAACTTCATTTCCTTTTAGGCGATGATAACGGGCAAAAATATCAGCCGGCAGATAAGCACCAGCAATATGCCCTAAATGCAATGAACCATTAGCATAAGGCCAGGCAACACCTATGAAAATACGCTCACTCATGCTTTACTGTTTAGGCGCAAAGGTAATCGTTTCTTCTCCCTTATCTGTTACATACGAGGCATAACCATGCGCAAGACAACAGTCAACACAAAGGCGTTGTTTCGCACCTTCTTCATTATCCATTATTAGATAACGCTCTCCGTAATTAAGAGATTTGTGACATTCATCACATTCTATTTTACCCATAGCAATACAACCACGTCGCATTTTTAGTCTCCTTTCTCAAAATTCAACCAGGTCTGGTAAAGTTTCCTTCTTGATAAACCATAAGCCTGAGAAATACACGATGTTGCCTCTTTAGCACCCTTTCCCTCATGAAAAAGCTCCCGTAATCTTCGCTTCACTTCTTCAGTTATCTCATTTTCTTCCTCAGCTCTACCTTCCATAACCAAAGTAAACTCCCCCCTTGGCTCATCAAAATGTTCTCTTGCCTGGCTTACCTTGCCTCTAAATACCTCTTCATGAATCTTAGTAAGCTCACGGCAAACAGCTACTCTCCTATTCTGCAAAACTTCCTCGACATCACCTAACGTTTCTTTAAGACGGTGCGGCGATTCAAAAGCCACTATAGTTCTTGATTCAGTAGCTATAGAGCTAAGAAGGCGACGTCTCTGCCCCTGACGACGAGGTAGAAAACCGAGATAAGTAAACTGGTCGGTTGGTAAACCAGAAACCACTAGAGCAGTGGTTATAGCTGAAGCACCAGGTATAGGCACAACAGGAATTGCACGGTCAATAGCAGCAACGATAAGCTCATAGCCAGGGTCGCTTAGTCCCGGAGTGCCTGCTTCAGAAATGAGCGCTACATCTTTCTCCTCAAGGCAATGCAATAAATAATCTATCTTGGTTCTTTTATTGTGCTCATGATAGCTGGTTAAAGGGGTTTTTATTTTATGGGCATTAAGCAATTTACGTGTGGTTCGCGTATCCTCGGCAGCAATAAGCTTTACTTCTTGCAAAACGCGTAGAGCACGCAAAGAAATATCTTCTAGATTGCCAATCGGAGTGGCAACAATATAAAGAGAAGGCACAACTTGGTAATTGTAGCCCAATACCACTATTTTATCCATCCAACCGTTGAAAGTCACGGACGATTATGCTTTCTTGACGAGAGACTTGAAACTACATAGAATAAACCTTTCGAGGAAGATATTATGGCCTCCCGCATGACTTTGTATAATTCTCCCTGGATGTGAGAGTTTAGGTGAGGGATAACCCCCTCTCTCTAACTCCCTCCCGCCAGGGGAGGGAGAATTATAAGGAATTTTGCAATTAACTATAAAAGCAGAAGAAACATGCTTCGAAGATTAAGGAGCGAGAAAGGACACTGGCATGGATCAAGTAACCGACAAAATAGATACTGAATGCTCTACGAGCATAACAGTAGCAGAGGGCAAGAAAGAGTTTAAGACCTCTTCAGGCATCCCCCTAAAGCGAATATACACGTCAGAGGATATGAAGGATTGGGATGAAAAGAAAGCCCTGGGGCTCCCCGCTGAGTATCCTTATACTCGGGGGGTCTACCCCACCATGTATCGAGGGCAAATATGGACCAAGAGGCTACTCATGGGCCATCAAACGCCGGAGGTTTGGAACAAAAGGCAGAAGGAACTGATACAGGGGGGGCAAACAGGAATTAACTTCATCCCTTGCTGCAACACATTTTTCCGCGGTTACGATTCAGACGAGGTGGATAAGGAGCTGGTAGGGACCTGCGGAACTACTATAGATTCGCTGCAAGACGTAGAAATTTGCTATGACGGAATACATCTTGACCAGGTAACCAGCGCTCTCAACGATCCAAATCCCTGCACGATGTTAGCCATGTACTGCGGCCTGGCGGAGAGGCAAGGTATACCACTATGGAAACTGCAGGGCACTTGCAACCAAACTGATTCTATATCGCACTGGATTGCCTGTCAGCAGATGATTCGGTTTCCTCTGGAAGGTCACTTAAGATGCTTGGTCGATCTTGCCAAGTTCTGCACCGAGAATATGCCGAGATGGCACCCCTTGAGTGTTGTGGGCCAACATATGGGAGAAGGGGGAGCGACTCCTGTTCAAGAGTTAGGCTTTGCCCTCTCCAGTGCGCTATTTTACGTTAGTGAATTTATTAAGGCAGGTCTGGATGTGGACAGCTTTGCCCCCAGAATTTCCTTTTTCTTTAACGTTCGTAGCGATTTTTTTGAAGAGGTGGCAAAATTTCGTGCTTGCAGAAGGATGTGGGCTAACATTATGAAAGAGAGATTCGGTGCTAAGAAATCTGAATCTTGGCGTTGCAGGTTTCATGTTCAAACCACCGGAGTGGAATTATCCCAAAAACAGCCAATAAACAATATAGCTCGCTCATCTTTGCAAACATTGGCTGCTGTTTTTAGCGGCGCTCAGTCCATCCATACGGACTCCTATGATGAGGCGTTGTGGACACCAACCCCCGAATCGCAGAGAATAGCCTTGATGACACAAAATATCATCGCTGAAGAAACTGGAGTGACCGGCGTAGTCGACCCTCTAGGAGGATCGTATTTTATAGAGAGTTTAACCGATGCAGTGGAAGACAAGGCATGGAATATCATTAAGACAGTTGACCAGATGGGTGGTATGCTTGAAGCAGTGAGGAAAGGCTACCCACAGAATGAAATAGGAAAATCTGCTATTGAGCGGCAGAAAAAGATAGATTCAGGTGAGAGGACATGGGTCGGAGTAAATAAATATACTGCCCCTGTAGGAGAGGAAAGGTGGCCGCCGCAAGTAAAAGTAGACCCGGAAGCCATTGATAGGCAAATAGAGAGGACAAGACGTTTACGCAAAGAACGTAATCAACAGGAGGCAGGAGAGGCACTGCGGATGCTATACTACGTAACTGAGAGCGGTCAGGGCAATATATTTGAAGCGATGGTTGGGGCATTCAAGGCAAATTGCACCCATGGTGAGGTAATTGGAGAGTTGAGGAAGGTATTTAGTTTCGGTAGACCGCCCACTATATATTAAATACGGAGCATGCTATGAACAAGATAAGAGTTTTACTAGCCAAGATAGGACAGGATTCTCATGACCAAGGAATAAAAGTGGTGGCCGCTGGCTTGAGAGATGCAGGCATGGAAGTAATTTATACTGGACTATGGCAAAAAACGGCAGCGGTAGTCAAGGCAGCGATGGAAGAAGATGTTGATGTTATCGGGATAAGCAGCTTAAGTTATGAGCATTTATTGGTTCCCAGGCTGCTAAATGAGCTGAGAGGGAAAGGGAGCAATATTGCGGTTATTGTAGGTGGAGTGATACCTCCTGATGAGGCACAAGTTATTAAGGACGCTGGTGTAGCCGAAGTTTTCCCGCCCGGAAGTTCCATAGATAGTATAGTGAAGTATGTCAGAAAAATAGTTACCGAGCAGAAGCCGAGCAAAGATCTGGAAGCTGCTACTTCATGATGCTTCCAATAGTCTGAAAAAGTGTTAAAATAAATGAAATGGCAGCGTAGCTCAGAGGTAGAGCAGAGGACTCATAAGCCTTTGGTCGTGGGTTCGAATCCCTCCGCTGCCACCACTAAAGCTAAAAGCACGAAATCGGTGAGGACCAAATGTCTGTGTCTAAGGAAACGAAGGCCTATGTTGATGTACGAGGTTTCGTTTTCGATACGTCAAGCCATACACCACCTGGGAACAAAGATCCGTATGCCAGCGGATATACCTACCATATAACTGAAAGCGGTAAGTTTATTACCGGGCCATTCTCAATGAAATTGAATGGTCTAAAACCAAGGACTATATACTATTACCGAGCCTGCGCACACAATCCAGCAGGTTGGGGTTATGGTGATGAAGTATCCTTCACTACTAAGAAAAAAGGGGGATGGAGGAAAATCGTTGCTTATTTGAAGCCAGATGAGGTCGAGGCTGGGTTGCCTACGGGAATAAGAGTTAAGTGGAAGATAAGACAAACATAGTCAACCAGAATACGAATAACAACCTGTGCTAACTGCGTTTAGCATACCATGATTTTACTTGTCGCTGCTTTTACTTTAATTTTCATACACTTATTGGATGTGGCTCGCTTACAGGTTTGATATGACCAGCGGTTTGTTAAGCCTCTGGTCGCTGGTTCAAACCCAGCCACTGCCACTTTTTATATTTAGGAACTCACTAAAAGACTTACAGAGCTAACCAAAACTTCCACTGTAGCAATTTGTCTACAGCGAGACGCTTTTCAACCACGTCGTTCTATGCCTTATACAATAATACCGATAATTACCTTAGCAGATCTAACCTTTTTAAATCTTCCTCCATCCATTCTGCATCCCGAATTATGCTTTTTAGAGTTTTGGGAGGAAAAGTATCACTTGGCTGATGGAAAGAGACGGTTACCCTTCCTTTCTGGGGATGGATATACTGTCGATGAGCGCCTTTCTCTCGGTCAAGCTTAAATCCATCTTGTATCAAAGCACTGATTAGCCTCCTTGCTGTTATGGATCTCAGCTTCGAGTAGTCGATGCTCATACGGTTACTGCGACCTTCGGCTCAGGAAATATTTGAACTCCAGGCTCCTCAGGGATCGACTCTCCACGCTCCCTCATACTTTCAATGGTCATTTCAATCACTTCTCTAATGTTCTTTAAGGCCTCCTCACTGGTATAGCTCCATGTGTTTGCCCCCTTTAAGGCTGGACAGTAAGCATGATAAGCCATCCTTCCATCTTCGAAGGAATCCTCTTCAACCACTACTGTGAAAAGATACGTTTTCATCTTTCCTCCCTTTTATTTCAAGCCTAACCCTTTATGTCCATGATTTTATAGACACGAAGAAGGATTGTCAAAAGAAAACAGAACAATTCTTTGTTGTGGTAACTAACTGGGCTGACAGCTTGGGCAAAAGTAGCTTCCCCTGTTTCGCACCAAAATTCGTTGTATGGGAGTGCCACAAACGAGACAAGGCTTGCTACCCCTGTGAGCTACTTTAAAACTAAACTGAGCCGTGCCGAGCTCGCCTTCAGGGCGAACATAGGTATCTACGCTGGCTCCTTTGCTACTAATAGCTGAGCGAAGAACCTCTCGTATAGAGCGATATAGCGTCTTAATTTGCCCAGATGACAAGTTGTCTGCTCTTTCCAGAGGGTGGATCTTAGCAGCAAAGAGAGCTTCATCAGCATACATATTGCCAATCCCAGCAACGAGGCTTTGATCAATGAGAGCTGCTTTTATCGGTATGCGGTGCTTACTCAGCGTTTGTGCTAAAACATGAGTAGTGAAGTCTCCGCTCAATGGCTCTGGCCCCAATTTACACACTATATCGCTGGCATCTTTCACCAGCCACATCACTCCCAATCGACGTCGGTCGCTAAACACAAGCTGGACGCCATTAGAAAGCTGAAGAACTGCTCTGGCATAGCGGTCAGCCTTGTTAGGATTTAACAGCAACGCACCTGTCATTCTGAGGTGTATAATCAATGATTGACCGCTCGCCAGATGGAAGATAATATATTTCCCTCGCCGTCCAATATCATCTATCATTTGCCCAATTAATCGGCGGCGAAATTCTTCTACTGAAATTCCAGAAACTAATCTACCGTCCAGGATAGTGACTTGAGTAACACGCTGCCCTACCACCCAGGGCAAGAGCTCATTTTTAATAGTCTCCACTTCAGGTAACTCAGGCATTTTTCTTTGACATAGTGTAGCAATATAAAGCTTCCTAACTCAACGTGTTGTGCTATAATTGCGAGAATTTCGCCTTAACTATACAGGTGGAAATTAGATGCAGATTTTATGGTCAAGGAGGGAAAATAAATAAATGGATCAAGAAGTCATGATTACATTAACCATTAACGGTGCGGAGATAAAAGCAAAACAGAGGCAAACGATATTAGAAGTTGCCAAAAGCGCAGGAATTTATATTCCGAGCCTTTGCTACTATCCTGGTTTAAATCCGCTGCCCAATGTAATGCCTGAGTAGGCTTGCCAGCTTTGCATAGTGGAAGTGAAAGATAATATCATGGCAAACAGTAACATCGTTCTTTCTTGCGTTACTCCCATCTATGAAGGAACGGTAGTTAATACGGAGACACCAAGGGTGCAAGAGCAACGGCGTAAAATTTCACTCGCCATTTTAGCTAGACAACCCAGCGATATCTGTTTTGACAAAAAGGACTGCGAGCTTCAGAAAGTCATTGACTATGTTGGTTTGGAGGAAATGCCCGTCCATGTTTCTCGAAATTTACCTTCTTTAGAGGACAATCCTTTCTTCGCCCGTAATTCCATTTTTTGCATTTTATGTAATCACTGCCTCAGAGTCTGTGATGAACGCAGAGGAGTCGGACTAATCGAACCAGCCTTTCCTTGCCACAAAGCTTGTCCTGCAGTTATAGACATTCCTCGTTATATTCGTCTTATATTGCCCGAGGGAGGCCGAGTGTTGCACTGGCAGTGATAAGAGAGAAGGTTCCTTTTCCTGGTGTTTTAAGCGAAACGGCGGCTGAAAAAACTCGGAATAAGTAAAAGGAGGGAGAAGATGAGTAAAGAAGCAGTGCTGGAGAAAGCTATAGAGGATACTACCTTTGACAGCAAATTGTCAGAGGACTATACTAAGGCGCTATAGAATTATGACTTATCTTGATGGAAGCGAGCATCCCTCGCCACTAGGGATGTATGCTGGATGGAGTACCATTTCAGCAAGAAATTTGAGGTAGAGAATGATGGAACGATTTTATACCTTGGCTCTCACGAGAAAGATAGTAATCATTCTAAAGCCTTGATGTAGGTGAGGAGCGAAAAATCAGCAAAAGTAAGGGGGAAACAGTATGGAAGACAGGTCATCGGAAATCTTATCTTCTTATAAAGGAGACCAAGGTGAGCTGATTCCCATTTTACAGAAAATACAGGCGAAATTTGGCTATCTTCCCGATGAACTCATGACTGAAGTTGCCAAGTTTTGCGGGGTGACAGAAAGCAAGATTTTCGGCATCGCTTCGTTCTATGCCCAGTTCCGTTTTGTTCCTCTGGGAAGGAAGCAAGTGACAGCCTGTCGGGGGACGGCTTGCCATGTGCGTGGCGCCCCGCAGATTCTTGATGAGGTGAAAAGACAACTGAGGATTGAAGAAGGGGAGACTACACCTGACCTGGAGTATTCGCTGGAAACGGTAGCCTGCATAGGTTGTTGCGCCCTGGCGCCTTGCATAGTAATTAACGGAAAAGTTGAATCTAAAATGACCCCCAAAAAGGTAAAAATACTTTTTTCAAAAGAGGGGCAAGATGAGCTTTGAGGAAATTAAGCGAAAAGCAAAGGAAAAAAGGGAAGCGCAACGGCAAAGCAAAAATCCTTTAATTTTTGTAGGGACAGCAACCTGCGGTCGCTCTGCTGGAGCAATGGACACATTAGAGATATTCCGTCAAGAACTTAGAAATTTCAATATTGATGCAGCAATCATACAGACGGGGTGCCTCGGACTCTGCTATGCTGAACCATTGATTAGTATCGTCAAACCGGGACGACCGAATATCTGGTATCGTAATGTTACTCCAGAAAGGGCAAAGGAGATAGTCGAGGGTTATCTCGTGAAGGACGACATTTTAGCAGATTATGCCCTGGGAAGTACAGAAGGTAGCGTTGATGGAATTCCTTCTCTCTTTGAGTTGCCAACACTTAAGCCACAGGTAAGAAGAGTTCTTCTGAACTGTGGTTTTATTGACCCCACAAACATTGACGATTATATTGCCAGTGATGGGTATGAAGCTTTGCAAAAGGCGCTTTTCGAAATGGACCCAGAAAAAGTTATTAATGAAGTAAAACTTTCTGGGCTGCGGGGACTTGGCGGAGCTGGCTTTCCCACCGGGCGAAAGTGGGAGGCTTGTCGTCGTGCCCACGGTGACGAAAAGTATATTATCTGTAATGCTGATGAAGGCGACCCCGGGGCATTTCAGGACCGCTCGGTTCTGGAGGGCGATCCTCATTCAATCATGGAGGGAATGATAATTGCCGGCTATGCTGTTGGCGCAAGGAAAGGTTATATTTATGTGCGTGCCGAGTATCCCCTGGCGGTGGAGGGTCTTGAAACTGCTATCGCTCAGGCAAAAGAAAAGGGGATTCTTGGCGAAAATATACTTGATAGCAACTTCAGCTTTGATTTAGAGATTTTCCAGGGGGCAGGCGCTTTTGTCTGCGGAGAGTCAACCGCTCTAACCCTTTCCATCGAAGGCAACAGAGGAATGCCTCTGCCTCTCCCCCGTCCTCGCACCACTGAAGAAGGGCTCTGGAGCAAACCTACCGTGCTCAACAATGTGAAGACTTTTGCTAACATTCGCTGGATCATTAACAAAGGAGCGGATTGGTTTGCCAGCATTGGCACCGACAAAAGTAAAGGCACGGCTATCTTTTCTCTTACTGGCAAGCTGGAGAATTGTGGACTTATCGAAGTTCCTATGGGGATCACCCTTCGCGAAATTATCTTTGATATTGGCGCTGGGATTCCCGGTGGTAAAGCTTTCAAAGCGGTTCAAACCGGCGGTCCTTCAGGCGGATGTCTCGCGGCAAACATGCTAGATACCCCTGTTGATTTTGATTCGCTTGCCACTGCTGGTTCTATAATGGGCTCCGGGGGTATGGTTGTGGCAGACGAGGATACCTGCATGGTTGACCTTGCACGATATTTCTTAGACTTCACTCAAAAGGAGTCCTGTGGGCAGTGTTCTTTATGCCGCTTGGGAAGCCCGCAGATGTTGGAAATTCTTAATACTATAACCGAAGGCAAAGGCAAGATAGAAGACATTGAGTTGCTTATGGAGTTAGGTGAAGCGATTAAAACAGGCTCAATTTGTGGTCTGGGAAAGACCGTCCCAAACCCTGTACTCACCACCCTTCGTTATTTCCGTGAAGAATATGAGGCACATATCCTTGAAAAGAAATGTCCAGCAAGAGTATGTCGAGCCCTTATTTCTTACCGTATCCTGCCGGATAGGTGTAAAGCTTGCATGATCTGCCTTCGTAATTGCCCTGTTGAAGCAATCAGGGGTGCTAAGAAGGAAGTTCATGTGATTGATCAGGACAAGTGTATTAGATGCGGATTATGTATCAGCATATGCCCGGAGCGCTTTAGCGCCGTGGAATGTATTCCAGGGCGGCTAACTGAAGGAGATCAGAAATGATGGA
>JAXHSX010000101.1:0-6623 GCA_034190625.1 Chloroflexota bacterium | reverse complement strand
TAACCGTGCAACAGCACGATTATCTCGCTTGCTCTTCACCTCCTTGAGATTACGAATCTGGTTTTCCTCTGCTTCCTCCCTTCTCTTGGGGTCGTAGGGATATGGTACTGATCTGTTAATCTCTACCTCTATCTCGCTTTCTCCTACAAAGCAGTTAACTCCCACCTTTGATTTCTCCCCACTGCCCAGCTTCTTCTGGCGTTCGTAGGTGCTTTTAGCCAATTCACGCTGGACATAACCATTCTCAATAGCAGCTACCATTCCACCCATGGATTCTATCTTCTCCAATACTTTCCATCCCGCTTCCTCAATCTCGTCGGTCAGGTGCTCCACGTAATAAGAACCTGCCAGTGGGTCTCTGACCTCAGTCAAATTAGCTTCATACTGTAGAATCCTGCTGGCATCCTCAGATAGCTGGGAAGCCTCCAGACTCCACCCCAACCCTAAAGCTTCATCATAGGGTGGGAAGCAACTTGGCGGTCCTCCACACAGAGCTGAAGCTATGCCACCTATTACTGAACGAGTTAAGTTATTAAGTGGACGCTGTTTGGCGCAGTTATAAAACCCCATGTGAGCATACATTGGCTGGCGCAGGAGCGAGCTCCTCTCATTTTTTGCGCCAAACCTTTCCTTTATTATCTTAGCCCACATTCTTCGAGCTGCTCTTTGGAAAGCTATTTCCTGGAAAAATTCCACGTCACCCCCAAAGGCGTTGACGGTGATTCTGGGGGCAAAGGAATCGATATCCAAGCCAGCGTTAACACTTTCCTGTAAGTAGGCTTCCAGTATGGCCATGCTCCAACCCAGATCTTGTTCTCTGGTAGCTCCGGCCTCTCTCATATGAAAGCCGCCGATGCTGGTTACATTTACACGGGGGCAATATTTGGTAAAGAAGATCATGCTATCGCGCATCATCCTCATTGACGGTCTGGGAGGAAAGATGTAGGTGCCACGAGCGATGAATTCCTTTAAAATATCATTTTGGGGGGTAGCTACCAATTTCTCCAGGGGTATCCCTCTTTTATCGGCTAGAGCGAAGTACATCGCCATAAGGATATTAGCTGGAGCATTGATGGTTATGTTAGTGGCAATTCTGTCCATATCCATCTCCCCTTGAAAGGCCTCAAAAAGAACTTCGAAATCTCTTAAAGTATCTATGGCTACGCCAGTCTTGCCAATCTCCCCACGAACTACAGAGTTATCTGAGTCATAACCGCATTGGGTGGGTAAGTCAAGAGCCAGGTTAGGCCCCGATTTCTGTCCTCGCTTCTGCATCTCTTTATAATAATCCCGGCAATCCTCTGGAGCGCCGTAACCTGAATAAGTTGACGCCCTCCTTAATCCGGGAGCTACTTGTAATCCTCTCTTGGGCGCTGGTATATATGGATAGGTAGCATAAGTGCCAGCAGTAAAGGGATACTGTCCAGGGAAACCAACTTTCTCCAGGAAATCGAAATCGGGAATATCTGCTGGTGTATAGAATTGGGTAGGGGATTGGTCGAGTCCGAATTTTTTCAGGGATGGCTTTAAAACTCGCTCTTCCCACTCCTTTTTCCTCTCGTTTATCTCATCTACATTACCCATAACTCAACCTCCTTTTATTTTGTATCTGCTGCCTGGTTCTCAATCATAAATTGTAGAACAGGATAAAAGTTCAACTGGTACTCCTGTTTTCCTTTCGATGTCAAGATAAACTCTACCCGTGAGGTCCCTTCCCCAGCCATTTAGGTTAAAAGGTGAAGAAGGAATCACTACCAAGTCTGGCTTCTCTCCTTTTTTCATTATACATTCATTAATACAATCAATAAAATCCTGCACCACCAGCAAATCTCCCATAAATATATTGCCGCCAAAAAAGCGATTCTGGGGGACTTCAATATCAATCTTAATTTGGCTATTGCCGAAAAGATGCGATTCGCTAAGGCACTGCTCCAGTGTAGGTTTTACCAGAGCTGAAGAGAGGAAAAGGACTCGCTTTGCCTTATGGGCTTGTATGATTTGCTTTAAATCTTCTATATAACTCATCCTGAGTCCTGTGCCCCTAAATATAATTCCCATGTGAGCATCTATTTCTCCGGAGTAAGGATAGGAATAATTTGTTAAGTCTAGACTTATCTCACGCGTTTGAGAATTTCTTTGCACAGCAATAGTGATCTCATTTATCTGGCTCTGGTTAAGCATATAAAGGATGTCGCGAGCCTGCGGCCTGTTACGGATAGAAAAATTATTTATCTTTAAAACCAAGTCTCCCTTCGTTAAGCCGCCGAGATAAGCAGGAGAATTCTTCACTACTCCTATTATTTCAGCCAAGTTTTTACGACCCTGGTAAAGATTTTCTTCATACAGCGTGGGCATGGCGATTATAGGGCAATTACAAATTTCCCTTAGTTCTCTAGTGCGGGAGACTATTGCCTTCCAGACCGAGTCAAGGCTAAAAAGATTGGTAGATGAAAAATACTTGGAATATCCCGGCAGGTTGACCTCAATGAGATGCGTTTCATTCTTTGCGGCATAGGCTACTGTAGAAGAAAAGTCTTCTAGCATCTCGTCTATTGTTTCTACTGGCCATGGTACGATTACCGTGGCGTACGGTACACCATGTTGCCTGAGCAAGGGCAGTGCGTTAATAGCTATCTCCGGTTTAGAATCTTTCATTAACTTCTGGCGTCGTTGTGGCGATGAACTATTCAGAGAAAGATAAAGATAGATTGGCTTGAGTTTAACCAATTCAGCAACTACCTCAGGAGTTAGATTGCTGCCATTAGTAGTTATTCTGAAGGGCTGAGAGGTTTTTACTCTAAGCAAACGCATCACTTCTAAGAAGTAGGGATGTGCTGTTACCTCGTAAACCGTGTCTAAACCGGCAAATAAAGCGCTCCTTGCTTGAGGTGAAAAATGCTTTATTCTGGTTTTCATTTCCTCGAATTCTTCTTCAGCAGCCCTATTCAGATTGTCGGCCGTTGCCACGGAAGAAATGTTTCCTCTATTACAGCAAAAAACACAGCTGCAATTGCAATGGCTTCCAGCGTAATCAAACACTTCACCTGGGTCGCCTGAACTTGGAACCAACCAATCCTGAAGATTTCTTAGTCGAAATCCATCAATATCTATTACCTGGCCGTCTCTTTCTAACTCAACTAGGGGCAAGAGCGATTCAAGCAAATTTTTAATCAAGTCTATCCTGGGCTCATAAAAAGCAACATTCCTGGCATTCTGATAGCTGCTTTGCTTAGCATTGGCCTTCAAAGAGATGCTCTGTTTCCTCTCCGTAGGATCGGATTTGTTTTGCTCCTGGCTTATACTTGACGTTAAACTAAGTCCAGGAAATATTTCATAGTTTCTCTGTTTATCCATCAGCCATCTGAAGCCATCAATGTTCACATCGCTACCTGCTTTTAGCGGTACAATTATGCCAAGTAAGCTTTCAAGAATATGTCTTACTAGCTCAGCGGGACGGTGATGGTATACTTGCCTTCCCTCTGATTCTAAATCTAATTTGTACCGAAAAATATAATTATCGGGCATATCATCCTTAGTTAAATTACATCTGTCTGGTAAAACTCAGCAATTTCCTTGAAACATCTTATTTCCCTTTAAATTCGGGCTTGCGCTTCTCGGTAAAAGCTCTTAAGCCCTCTTTAGCATCCTCAGTTCGCCAGCTGGATTCTATGATAGTTTCCAATTCTGTTTCAATTTCCGGACTCAGTTTTTGATAGCTAATGAGCTTCTCTATAATAAATTTCGTTCCGGATACAGCTAAAGGTGCGTTTTGGGCAATCTCCTGAGCTAGCGAATAGGTGCTGATGGGAAGCTTATCATCAGGGATAACCCAATTTACCAACCCCATCTCCTTAGCTCGCTCGGCAGTGATAAGCTTTCCTGTTAGAAATAATTCCTTGGTATTGCTTATACCGATAAGATTGATGAAGCGTTGAAGGGATTTATAATAGTGTACATAGCCGAACTTAACCGGAATTATTCCTATTCGCGCTGACTCAGCGGCCATTCTAAAGTCGCAAAAAGCAGCAAGGTCGCACCCAGCACCCAGAGCGTAGCCATAAATCATAGCGATAACAGGGCAAGGACAATTGATAATGCTCTCCACAGCGTCTCGGAAGGGCTTTTCTTGGCTTTCTTCTCCCAGCCTGATGTCAAGATCCATCCCGGAGCAAAAAGCCTTTTCTCCCACACCGCGAAGAATTACCACCCTGGTATCCCTGTTTTCCTTCAAACTATCAAGTATGGTTCTCAAGCCAAGTAGTATGTCGAAATTTAAGGCATTTCTCCTCACTGGACGATTAATGGATAGGGTCAAAATATGATTCTTCTCCTCTGAGAGGAGCAGTTCTCCTGCCATCAGCCTACCCCTTCAAACTTATAAAGGAATATTTCCATGCCGCTTGGGCTGCCGTATAACTTTCTTCTTCTGCAAGAATTGGAGCGTTTTTATTAACAACCGCCTGGTTTCTTTAGGCTCAATAACATCATCCAGGTATGGATTAATAGATGCCTCGAAAAGAGGATTAGCGTATCTCTCTCGATATTCCTTCACTTTTTCTGCTTTATATTTTACGGGATCCTCTGCCTCATCTATCTCTTTAGAGTAAAAAAGCTCTACCGACTGTTCCGCTCCTAGCACACCAACCTCTGCTGTTGGCCAGTAAAAGGTGAAATCTGTCTTGAAACCAGGAACCGTGCCCATACCCAGGTTCCCTCCTCCATAGGATTTGCGCAATACCACAGCAATTCGAGGAACAACAGCTTCACAAAGGGCATAAAGCACTTTAGCTCCATGGCGAATTATTCCACTATGTTCCTGATATGAGCCAGGCATATAAGCTGAGGTGTCCACTAACAGGATTATAGGTATATTAAAAGCATCACAAAACCTCATGAATCTAGCTTGTTTATCTGAGCTATCAATAGTTAAACTTCCAGCACGCGCCATTGATTGGTTAGCAACAAAACCTACTGAATGCCCAGCCAAGCGGGCAAAACCGACAACCATTTCGGGGGCAAACTCGGCCTTTACCTCAAAGAAATCACCATTATCAGCCAAACCAGCGATAACCTTACGTACATCGTAACTTTTCCGACCATCAGTAGGCACTATTTCAGCCAGGCTTTCGTCTATTCGACCAGGGTCATCCCCGGTGTCGATTACTGGTGGTTTTCCCTCATTATTAGAGGGTAAAAAAGACAGCAACTTTCTAATCATTAGAAGGCATTCCTCTTCGCTCTTTACCCTGAAATCGGCAACGCCCGAAACCCTGGAGTGCACCTTAGCTCCCCCCAACTCTTCCATGGTAATCTCCTCTCCCATTACCGATTTGACAATGCGAGGGCCAGTGATAAACATCTGGCTGATTCCATCTACCATGAACACAAAGTCAGTCAGAGCAGGAGAATAGACGGAGATACCGGCGCAGGAGCCTAAGATGGCAGAGATTTGAGGCACTACCCCTGAAGCTTGAGTGTTGGGGAAGAAGACAGAGCCTCCGTGTTTTTCCGAAAGCATATCTCCTAGGGCTCCACCTCCTTCTTCCGGTCTCACTACTCTAGCTCCGGGTGAATCATGTAAGCCGACGAGGGGGACCTCCATCTCCAAAGCTCTCTCTATAGTGCGGTACATCTTATAACCATGCAGAAAACCTATTGAGCCTCCTAATATCGTAGGGTCTTGAGAGTAAACGCACACGGTTCTCCCATCTACGGTTCCATATCCACATATGATGCCCTCCGTAGGTAATCCTTTATTATGCCCTACCAGCATGTCCCATTCGACAAAACTGCCCGGGTCAAGCAAGAGGTCTACCCGTTCTCTAGCAGTTAGCTTTCCCCTTTGATGTACTTTTTCTATTTTATCCTTTCCTCCCCCTAACATCGCCGTGTTCTTTACTTCCCGGAGTTTTTCAATTCTCTCGCTCATTTCTGCCATTTAAACCCTCCTACTGAGATAAGTAGCATCTTGCAATATGCGATCGATAATCAAACCTACATGTGCATTTTCCCCTCTTTATTTCATACACTACTATGATTAAGCAGGCGAACAACGTGAGCCACATCGTCCAGTTGTTCTAGTCTGGCAACCTTCTTAATTAGCTCCTCCACATTTTCTTCAGATAAAGGTTTGATTGCTTCGGCAGCACAGGCCCTAAATTTTACCATAATGTCTTCAAAATTCATGGGATTTCGTGGATCCCCCAATGCAAAATCTACTCGCTTAGAATACACTTTACCATCATTAATTTCTATTTGCACTATTGCTGGCGATATTTCTCGAGTAGTAAGTTCAGGGGCAAGCTTTGGCACCACTTTGTGAGCTATCTCTAATGTTGCTCTCTCCCTAATAGCCTCCTCTTTAAAGTCTGGTATGGCTACTCTCCTTTTCACAATGGCATTGGCTACTGTATACGGAATGCTGAATTGAGCCTCCACAACATTGCGTGGGGCTCTTTTTACTTCCAATGGTTGACACAAGGCTTGGTAGGCAGTTTCCCCCACAAAGACGATCACCCCTTTTATCTTTTCCGGGAGTATATCATTCTCTTTCACTATCGCCAATGCAGCATCAATAAAAGGGTGGATATAACGACAGCAGGGATAGGGCTTAAAACTGAGAT
>JAXHSX010000100.1:0-8858 GCA_034190625.1 Chloroflexota bacterium | reverse complement strand
ATGAAAACTCATCACTGTAACTGAGAGCCTAAATCCGCCAAAGGGGGAACCTCTTTAGAGCGAAAGTCTGGGATAAAAATCGCTGAATATTTTGAAAATCTTTCAATCGCTATTTTGGGGTCAAAATCAGAGATTAGAAATATTTCAGCTAGCTTTAAAGATTGAAGATATCACAGGGCATAATTTACAACTCTTCTTGTTAACTACGGATTGCTTGAAACTCCGCCTACAGGATAAAATAGGAAAAGGATGCACTTATGGCACATACTTTGATAACGAAAATATCCAAGACAAAACCCCAATTTCACCAAGAAGTATGCTTCTACTAAGCAGCCTTTAGGTAAACTTTCAAACAATATAGGGTTAAGCAGTGCTAAAATTGACGCGAAATTGTCGACCGACTCCGATTTAGAGTATTCAACAATGACAGAGCAAATTAACATCCAAGTTGAGAAAAGATTCCATCACTTAATTGATAAGAAGCGGATAAGAAAAATAGCTAAAAACGTCCTTAAATCTGAAGGTATAACTACTTCGTTTGAAGCGAGCCTGGTTTTTACTAATGCCGAGACAGTGCAACAGCTCAATCGAGACTATAGAGGAGTAGATATGCCCACAGATGTACTTGCATTCTACATGCTTCAGCAACAAGAAGCAGATTCATCTTTTATCCCACCCCCAGACAAAACACTTCACTTAGGAGAGATAATCATTTCTTATCCTCAAGCGGTGTCACAAGCTGAGGAACAAGGACATTCAGTGCAAAAAGAGTTAGCATTATTGACCATCCACGGCTTACTCCATCTTCTGGGCTATGACCACAAAGTGCTAGACGAGGAAAACAAAATGCGAAAAAAGGAAAGGGAATTCCTAGAGAAAATGGTGCCATCCGATTAAATCAATAAAAGGATTAGGCACAAACATCTTATATTCTGCACAAGTCGGGGCGAGAGGGTTCGAACCTCCGACCTCAGCGTCCCGAACGCTGCGCGCTACCAGGCTGCGCTACGCCCCGTTATTTATGTTATTATATGACGCTTTAATCACTAACACAAGATGAAATATTGTATTCTGATAATGGATGGTGCTTCAGGTTGGCCATTGATTGATCGCGACGAGAAGACCTGCCTTGCGCTAGCAGACAGCCCGAATCTAGATGCTATGGCACGGGAAGCTCTTGTTGGACTCGTTCGTACTGTACCACCAGGGATGGAACCTAGCAGTGCCTGCGCCTGCATGTCAGTACTGGGCTATAATCCTGAGTTATACTACCACGGAAGAAGCGCCATTGAAGCCAAGGGAATGGGCATTCCCGTTAGCGAAGGCGAAGTAATTTTCCGTTGTAATTTGGTGGCTGTTCGTGATGATAAGATGTTAAGCTACAGCGTTGGCCATATCAGCACAGAAGAAGCAGAAGAACTTATTGCCAGTTTGAATAAAAATCTTGGTAATGATAGATTACATTTTTATTCTGGAGTAAGTTATAGACATCTATGTAAAATGAAGACGCACGAGAATACTCTTTTGGCTACTTGCACTCCCCCACATGATATCCCAGGTAAGCCTATTAAAGAATTTCTTCCCCATGGTCCAGGAAGTAATATATTGAGAGACCTTATGGCACGCTCAGAGAGTATCCTCCAAAATCACCCGGTCAATATAGCGCGAAGAGCTCGTGGTGATATTCCTGCTACTATGATCTGGCTTTTCTGGAGTAGCGGTAAAATCCCCGATATGCCATTATTTAAAGAAGTATATGACGTCGACGCTGCGCTTTCGTCCGGTGTTGACGTCCTTCGAGGTTTAGCCACTATGACGGGAATAAAAATATTAAATATTCCCGGGGTGACCGACGGTCTGGATAACAACTACGCTGCTCAGGCAACTGGAGCTTTAGAAGCGCTTGAGAAATATGACATGGTAGTCATCCATGTAGAAGCGCCAGATGAAGCTGGTCATGCTGGCTCTGTTGAGGACAAGATAGAAGCAATTGAGCGAATAGATAAAGAGATTGTGAGTCAACTCCGCTCTTGGAATAAAGATGCCCTTCGGGTGTTGATTTTACCCGACCACCCCACACCGATAAGCATTCAGACTCATGTTGCTGAGCCGGTTCCGTTCGTGCTTTGGGGGCCAGGAATCATGGTTAATGGAGCAAGAAGATTTACCGAGGCTGAAGCTAAAAGTACGGGCGTTCTCATCAACGACGGGCATAATATCATAAACGAGTTGATACATTGAGACAGAAATGGCACTGATAGTTCAAAAGTACGGTGGCAGCTCAGTTGCTAACGCTGAGAGGATCAAGAACGTAGCCCGCCTTATAGCCAGGACTAAGGATGCGGGAAATCAAATAGTTGTCGTCGTTTCGGCAATGGGGGATACAACCGATGAGTTGATCGGGCTAGCTCGTCAGATTAACAAGCAGCCAAAGGAAAGGGAACTCGATCTCTTACTTTCAACCGGTGAAATAGTCTCCTGCACCCTTTTGTCTATGGCATTGGAGACTCTTGGCTATAAAGCAGTTAGCCTTACCGGCGCTCAGGCAGGCATTGAGACGGATTCTGCCTTCAGTAAAGCTCGTATCCTTCGTATTGACCCTAAACGTGTTATTAGTGAATTAGAAAATGGTAATATAGTCATTGTTGCTGGATTCCAAGGTGTTACGCAGAAGATGGATATCACTACTTTAGGTCGAGGAGGCTCGGATACTACAGCGGTTGCTCTAGCAACAGCCCTCAGTGCTGAGATATGTCAAATTTACACTGATGTTGCAGGTGTCCATACTGCTGATCCTCGACTTGTACCAGAAGCGACTAAACTAAAGGAAATCGGTTATGAGGAGATGCTCGAATTAGCTAGCTACGGAGCCATAATAATACACCCCAGAGCTGTGGAACTGGGTGAGCTATACAATATACCCATCTTAGTAGCTTCGAGTTTCGGCAATGATACCGGTACAGTTATTTGTAAGGAGGCTTCGATGGAAGTAAGGAATAAAGTAAGAGGTATCGCACATGATGTCAATGTAGCCAAGATAACTATCATGGGTGTGTCCGACAAGCCGGGTATTGCTATGAGCATCTTTGAGCCTCTGGCTAGAGCAAATATAAGTGTAGACACCATTGTGCAGAATGCCAGTGTCGGAAATATTACTGACCTTACCTTTACAGTAGCTCGAAACGATTTGGATAGCGCAATGTCTATTATAGAACCTGTAGCAAAGTCTATCGGGGCAAAACAATGCACCGCTGATGCTACTTTAGCTAAGATTAGCATTGTAGGTACTGGCATACAAAACGCGCCGGGCTACGCCGCAATGATGTTCCGTGCCCTTTATGAGCAAGGCATTAATATCCAGTTAATTACAACTGCGGAGATAAGAATAACATGTATCATCTCTGAGGATAAAGTTACAGATGCCATCTCGGCATTGCATAAAGCCTTTGCACTCAATAGCAATCAGGAGTAAATATCATGTTGCCTTATTACAAAGAGGAAGAAGAAGCCAGCTTACACCGACAACTGAGCCAAAGAGCTGTGGAGCTGGTGGTCCAGGGTCATTGGAAAGAAGCGGAGGCAGTAAACAGAGGTATAATTGATGATTTTCCTACAGACGTTGAAGCCCATAACCGCCTTGGTAGAGTTCTAATAGAGCTAGGGGACTTTGTTAAAGCCAAAGAAGCTTATACGAAAGCCTTGGAGCTAGACCCCAACAATGCTATTGCGAAGAGAAATTTAGCTCGTCTGTCTAGCCTGCCTGAATCTGTGACAACAGTCGCAAATGAAGAATCACGAGTTGAAAGCAAATTAAGTGCTGAAACTCGAGGAATTGCCCCTGACCTTTTTGTTGCCGAAACGGGCAAAGCTGGAATACTGAAACTTCATAATATGGCTTCAAGTGACATACTAGCTAAATTGGTCATTGGAGATTGGGTAAAGTTAAAAGTAGAAGGACAACGCTTAATTGTACAAAGTGAACAAGGGGATTATATAGGAGAGGTGGAGATCAAATTTGCTCTACGGCTCATCAAATTAATAAATAGTGGCAACAGATATGATGCTGCTATTTCAAATATGGGCACTAATGAAGGATACGTGATTATTAAGGAGACATATCAGCATCCCAATCAGTTAGGACATCTTCCTTTCCCCATTAAAGATACTATTACACTTCGTCCTCATACCAGAGATAGCTTTCTTAGGCGCAGTGTCGATGCCTTAGGAAATAGAGAAGGCGAGGTCGAGGAAAATAGTGAAATTGAATATATAAGAGAGGAAGCAGAAGCTGAGCTAGACGGTTTCACTGTTCTTGAAGAAGGTGCAGCAAGTGGTAATAAAGAGGAGATTGCATAATGGAAGTTGAGACAATTAAACCTATCGATATAGAAGAAGAGATGAAAGTCTCCTATCTCGACTATGCTATGAGCGTGATAGTCTCGCGGGCGTTACCTGATGTGCGTGACGGTCTTAAACCTGTGCAGAGGCGCATTTTGTACGCTATGAACGAATTGGGATTACATCATAATAGCCCTTACAAAAAGAGTGCCCGCATTGTTGGTGAAGTTCTGGGAAAATATCACCCTCATGGAGATGCACCAGTATATGAAGCTATGGTGCGCATGGCCCAAGATTTTTCCTTAAGATATGTTCTGGTTGATGGGCAAGGCAATTTTGGCAGCATTGATAACGACCCTCCAGCAGCAATGAGATACACAGAAGCCCGCCTTGCCGAAATCGCTAGGGAAACGTTGATTGACATTGATAAAAACACTATCGACTTCGTGCCTAATTTCGATGACTCTCTCAAGGAACCTACAGTCTTGCCAGCGAGATTACCTAACTTATTAGTTAATGGCTCCTCTGGTATAGCTGTAGGTATGGCAACTAATATCCCTCCACATAACCTCGGGGAGATATGCGATGCTATTGTCTACTTGATTGATAACCCCCAAGCCATCGTAGACGAATTGACGCAGTTTGTTAAAGGTCCTGATTTCCCCAGTGGAGGGATTATTATGGGGAAAGAGGGTATAGAAAGTGCTTATGCTAGCGGTCTGGGTAAAGTTGTTCTTAGAGCTAAAGTCAGCGAGGTAATATCAAAGAGTGAGCGACAACATATAGTCGTTACTGAACTTCCCTATCAGGTAAACAAAGCAGCATTAGTGGAAAGAATAGCCAATTTGGCCAAGGAAAGCAAAATGTCAGGCATCGCTGAAGTGCGTGACGAGTCAGATAGAGAAGGCATGCGCATTGTTATCGAACTCAGGAAGGAAGCAGAGTCAAAACAGGTATTAAATAATCTCTACAAGAATACCGCAATGCAGTCTGCTTTCTTTATCAATATGGTTGCTTTAGTTAACGGTCAACCAAGACTACTCGGTCTCAAAGAAGCATTAACTTGCTACATCGATTTTCGCTCCGAAGTCATCAAGAGACGGTCTCAATTTGAACTTGACAAAGCAAAGGAGAGAGCTCATATCCTCGAAGGATTCCGAATCGCTCTAGATAATCTAGACCATGTGATCAAAACCATTCGACAGTCGGAAACCCCCGAGTCTGCCCGTACTAACTTAACAAACACTTTTAATTTCACTCTGGCTCAAGCTCAAGCCATTCTTGATATGCCTCTCCGCCGCTTGGCTCACATGGAGCAAGAGAAGTACCTTAACGAATATCGCGAGGTGATAAAGAATATCTCGTACCTTGAGGATTTACTTGCTAGTCATACTAAGATACTATCGCTTATTGCACAGGATATTAAGGACCTTAAATCTAAATACAGTGACCCTCGACGCACCCAGATAAGCGAAGAGGTAGCCCTCGAGTTTAGCCGAGAGGACATTATTCCCCACACACAAGCGCTGATTACTCTAACCAAACAGGGATTCATCAAGAGAATTCCACTCGAGGCTTATCGACTACAGCATCGTGGTGGCAAAGGTGTCATAGGGATGATGACTCTCAAGTCCGATACGGCAGGGCATATTCTTATAACTGATACTCACGATGACCTGCTTTTCTTTACTGACAAAGGTAAAGCTTATACCCTTAAATGCTATGAGCTTCCAGAGGTAGCCTCTCGTGGATCTAAAGGCTTAGCTCTGGTTAATCTATTGCCTATTACACTAAGAGATGAAGTCACAACGTTGCTCCCTCTCCCTTGGCAGGACAAGGAACATAGGGATAGAAATGAAGGCCTGTCTGTCATAATGGCTACTAAGGCTGGGATGGTAAAGAGGATTTCTTTAGGAAAGCTCGCCTCAGTGAGGAGAAACGGAATCAAAGCTGTACTTCTTAAAAATGAAGATTCACTGGTATCGGCTAGAATAGCCAGTGATGAGGATGAAATGATCTTAGTAACTCAAAGAGGACAAGCTATGAAATTTAAGGTTAAAAACCTAAGGACATCGCTCCGATCCAGCGGTGGTATTCGTGGCATTCGACTCATGGACAATGATTGTGTTACCAGCATGGATATTATTTCTGCCTACTCTTGCTTAGAAGTAGCGAGAGACCTATTCGGCCTGCCTGAGCATGTCGACGCATATGTACTTACCATAACTGAAAACGGCTTTGGTAAGCTGACCCCAGTAAAGAATTATCCCACTCATAATCGAGGCGGCAAAGGGGTACGATCACAAAGGGTTAGTCAAAAAAGTGGTAATATAGCCACATCTAGAATCGTCTCTCGACATAACTCATTGATGATATTATCCACTAAAGGGAACATAGTATGCATTCCTATAGAGCAGATTTCCATTCAAAACAGGAATAGTGGAGGGGTTAGACTGATGACACTAGCTACTGATGATAAAGTAGTCTCAATCACAACTTTCTAAAGATGGCCGTCATCTGTCATTGCGAGCAAATCATGGCAATCTCCATTCTTACCGAGATTGCTTCGGGGCCTTGCCCCTCGCAATGACGACCTTTTCCTTAATAAGAGGGGATAAAGGTGAAGGTAGTGGTGATAAAGAATTTGGTAGATATCTTTCGAGGACAAAGTGGGACTGTAGCGATATCAAAATTAGTCAGTTTGCTTTTAGTTACCATTGCCGTTAAGATGATATTATAAGGGCTTTTAGAAATTCTATGACAGGAGAAAGTAATGTCTAGCGGTTCACAAAGATGGGTTATTAGCATACAAAGGGAGATGGAATGGCTAGAGAAAGTAGTCAGCCGCAAACCACCCACAGTGCGTTTTTCTCCCCGAACCTGGCAGCCGGCTATTGATGTTTACGAAACCGATGAAGAAGTAGTGGTTCTAATCGAGCTAGCTGGTGGCAACCAAGACGAAATCGAGCTATTGGTTCAAAGTAATATTCTCATAGTTAAGGGCGAAAGACGAGATATAAAGCAGGGTATTAAAAGAACTTATTCCCAGATGGAGATCTTATGGGGACCTTTTGAGCGAGATATCGCATTGCCGGCAAATGTGGATGCTGAACGGGTTATAGCTTTTTATGAAGCTGGTTTCTTAGAAGTTATCTTGCCCAAATTAACATAGCGATGGTTATAACCAAAAGCAAAGAAGCAACGACAGAAAAACCGACAGAGAAATTCCACGTTCCTGAGGAATTGCCCATCCTCAGCCAGCAAGAAGCTGTGATTTATCCCTCTCTTATTGTCCCGCTGGGCACCGCGGAAGGGAAAATAATCAAGCTCATAGACGATGCCACTGCAGGAGATAAACTCATCGGCATCTTTGCTCTACGGACAGATGCTAAAGAAGCTACTGATCTTTATTCAGTGGGCACTGCTGCCCTTATCGCTCGTATGTTCAAATTGCCCGATAGCTCAATCCATGTCTTCCTGCAAGGAATTTCCCGCATCAGGTTGAAAAAGATTACCCAGACCGAACCTTATTTAAAGGCCAAAGTCGAAGTAATCGAGGATAAGGTGGAGCAAACTACCGAAGTCGAAGCCTTAGTAAGGAATTTATCCGGATCGTTCCAAAGGGTAATTGAGTTGGCACCTAATCTGCCCAGCGAGCTAAACGTTGCTGTCTTAAACATACCTGACCCAGGGAGCTTGGCTGACTTCATCGCTGCCCATATCAATCTCAAATTTGAGGAAAGGCAGGAGATTTTAGAGACTATTGATGTCACTGAGCGGATTAAGAAACTGACTACGTTTGTCAATCGTGAATTGGAAGTCCTGGAGCTAGGAAGCAAAATCCAAGCCCAAGCCAAGGAGGAGATGACAAAAGCCCAACGAGAATTTTTCCTCCGGGAACAGCTTAAGGCAATACAAAAAGAGCTAGGCGAGACAGATGAGAGAACTATAGAAATAAATGAGTTAAGGCAGAAGATTAATGACGCAAAATTGCCTCCCGAAGCAAACAAAGAAGCTGAAAGAGAGCTTGAGCGTTTAGCCAAGATGCCACCGGGGTCTGCTGAATATACTGTATCACGTACATATCTCGACTGGTTCATCAACCTTCCCTGGTCAAAAAGTACTGAGGATAACTTGGACATAAGCCAGGCATCTCGTGTTCTCGATGAAGACCATTATGATCTAGATAAAGTCAAGGAACGGGTTCTAGATTATCTGGCAGTGCGAAAACTCAAACCAGACACAAAGGGACCTATCCTGTGCTTTATTGGACCACCAGGCACGGGTAAAACTTCCGTGGGACAATCTATCGCTCGTGCTTTGGGAAGAAAATTTGTTCATATGTCCCTCGGAGGTATCCGGGATGAGGCTGATATTCGGGGGCATCGGCGCACTTATGTAGGCGCTCTACCCGGTAGGATTATCCAGGGACTACGTCGCGCCGAGTCTAACAATCCCCTATTTATGCTTGACGAGATTGATAAGATGGGTGTGGATTTCAGGGGAGACCCGGCGGCCGC
>JAXHSX010000010.1:0-7601 GCA_034190625.1 Chloroflexota bacterium | reverse complement strand
AGGCGATGGCCACCAAGGCCGACATCGTGGCCACCGCCTGCCCCTACTGCCTGCAGATGTTCGAGGACGCCATAAAGGCCAACTTTCCATGGGGATACCATCGAGAAAGGTCTCCATATCCCTCAGAGTGTAAAAAGGAATCCCTTCCAAGCCGACGGCTGCTTCGGCCAGGGGGTGATCTGGCTCGATCCCAAGATAAGTAGGCAGGTCGCAGATCATGGCTAAGCCGGTCGTTCCTTCTTTGGTTAGCGCTTTTACTTTCTCCCTGGTATCCTCAGGTGTGCCGAAGCCAACTAGTTCGCGCATTGTCCATAGTCGGCCACGATACATATCGCGATATACTCCTCGTGTGAAGGGATACTCACTGGGATTGCCTATGTCCCTGGTATAATCAATTTCGGCAATGTCCTCGGGAGTGTAAAACTCCTTGGCAGCATAATTCAGTCTTGTCTTTATAACTTCGGATTTCCCTTTTTCTTGTGGCATTGTCCTTATTCCCTCCTGAACTAATATAGAACTTTCTCTTCAATAAGTCGAGCTATCTCTGCCTGTGGCAAGCCGAGTAACTCCCCAAAAACATAGTCATTATGCTCGCCATACATTGGGGCACCAACACGTATTTTGTTTGGTGACTTACTCATTTTCCAAGGTGTGTTGGTAATCACAAAGGTACCACTTCTTGGGTGAGTTATTTCTGTGTATACTTCTCTCTCCTGAAAATGTGTATCAAAATAACGCTCCTCGGCATCCATGCAGGGGGCAGCAGCCACACCGGCTTTCTGCAGAACGTCCATCGCCTCGTAATCGGTATGGTTAATAGTCCAGTAAGATAAGAGCTTATCCAGTTCCTCTTGGTTTGTCCATCTACTATACTTATCAGCAAACCTTTTCTGGTCAGTCCAGGAAGGCTCGTCAAGAGCCTGACATAGAGCTTTCCATTCCTCTTCACTGTTAACAGCAACGGAAATCCACTTATCCTCCCCCTTACAGCGGTAATTATTGTGAGGAGCCATAGTGGGATGTCGATTTCCTAATGTTCCTATAACTCTATCGTTCATAAAATATTCCATGAACGCCTGAGGAAAGACACTGATCAGGGCTTCTAATTGAGCCATATCGATATATTGCCCCTCGCCAGTATTTTTATGATGATATAAAGCGGCAAGGAGGGCAAAAGCGCCATGAATAGCGGCAATAAAATCGGCGTAAGCTTGTTGCATACCCAAGACATGCTCTCTACAGTAGCCCACCAAGCTATCCACGCCAGCGATGCCATTCAGGGAGGGGCCATAAGTTACGACGTTGGACATTGGCCCAAACTGCCCCGCCGAAGAAAGAGAGAGCATAACGATGTCGGGTTTAAGTTCTCTGAGGGAGTTGTAATCCAGATCATATCGTTTCAATACACGCGGGGAGAAGTTCTCTACAACAGCATCACTTAGTTTAATCAGTTCTTTAAGCAAGGTCAAACCTCTTGGCTGAGTCATATCCACGGTAATGCCTAATTTGCCACGATTCATACAGTGAAACCAGGGATCCCTCTCCGGGTCTCTAATAGTATTGTCAGGACTATATCTTGAAGTATCCGGGCGTTTCCTTGTCTCAACCTTGATAATCTCTGCGCCCATATCGGCTAATAAACTTCCCAGAATAGGAGCAGCGGCTACCCAGCCAAAATCAACTATGCGGAATCCTTCCAAAGGATATTGCACCTTAGATCACCCCCGTTCGTCGTAATTGGACAAGCTCTCCCTTAGAATAACCTAAATGCCTACAATAAATCTCCTCATTGTGTTCCCCGAGCAAAGGTGCAGGCCGTTCTACTTTCCAGGGCGTTTTAGAGAATTTGTACGGTGCTCCTGGGTACTTAATGTTGCCCGTCTCCGGATGCTCTACTTCCACGAAATAACCCCTTCCTTTAAAGTGAGGGTCATTCGTTGCCTTATCAATACTTCTCACTGGGGCGAAGGGAATATGCTTTTCCTGACAAAGGGAGAAAATTTCATCCATGGAGCGTTCCATTAGCCATGGTGAAAAATGAGCATCCAATTCATCGGCATACTTCAGGCTGTTTACCCATCGATCTACAAAGCGAGGATCATTGGCATACCAATCCGGCGTTTCCCCACCACCTACCAGTTTTAAAAAAGTCTTCCACTGTCGACCTAAAACAGCAATCATGCTTATATAGCCATCCTTGCAGGGGAGGATAGTGTAGGGGTAAAAGCCAGGAGTTCGATGTCCTGCTCTTATCCTCTTTCTCCCCTCATAAACAAAATAATGAATCATCATTCCCGTGAAGAAAGCCCAAACGTCCACCTCCGAGATATCGATTTCCTGCCCTTGGCTAGTTCCTTCTCGGGCAAGTAAAGCAACAATAGTGGCTACTGCTGCCACGGCACCGCTAATAAAGTGACTTTGCGACAGTGGGGGAGCTAACGGCTCTCTAGTAGGAAGACCTATAGTATTGCTCATACCCCCTGCGGCACTGGTATTGATAGCATAGCCTTTGTAATTACGATAAGGGCCACTCTGCCCGAAGGGAGTAATGGACACCATAATATGGCGGGAATTTATTTGCTCAAGGTGGGTATAGTCAATAGAAAAATTTTTCATCACCTGTGGGGAATTGTCTTGCACCAAGACATCACTCTCTTGAAGCAATTTCTTGAAGATTTGCTGACCAGTAATAGTTTCTAGGTTCAAAGTGACACTTAGTTTATTGGTGTTTAAATAAAGGAAGAGCCCACTCCTCTCAGGATGAGGGATATCTTGAGGGAAGGGGCCCTGCTGTCTAGCTTCATCGCCACAACCTGGTGGCTCAATCTTGATTACCTCAGCACCAAGGTCAGCCATGAGCTTGGTGCAATAAGACCCTGAAGTGAGGTGAGTATACTCTAGCACCTTCACTCCAGCTAAAACTTTTTGAGTCATGCTTTTATGTCAGATACTTACACCAGCCCTGTATAGCGATCATCCCTTTCATGAAAAGCAGTCCTTGTTCCCTTCTCTCGCCTCCCTTTGAGAAAGTTGTATTCATCATCCTCAAAACGTATACTGGTTGCAAAAGAATGTCCAACAAATGCCTGGGTCATATTATCGCTAAATCCTAACCTATCGTAAGCTAACCTGGTCTGCATTTTGCCTACTGCAATAGCGTCTTTGGGCATTAAGCATATCGTTTTAGCCATTTTCTCAACCTCTGTCTCTAATTGATCGCCAGGCACAGCATAGTTAACGTAGTTAATCTGCTCTGCCTCCGTGCCCGAGATAAGCTTTCCGGTAAGCAATAATTCCCTTGTCTTTTTCTGCCCCATTAACAAAATTTGCGGAATGAGCATGAATGTAGCTCCGGCAAAGGCTAGCCTTTGTTCGGGATGACCAATTAGAGCATCCTCGGCGGCTATGGTGATATCGCAGGCTGTTGCCAGGTAAAGGCCTCCTCCTATGCAATGCCCATGTACTTGACAAATCGTTGGCTTCCAGCAATAAAGTATTCTGCGGAAGCACTCTAACATCCAACTATCGAGGTGTAGCCTTGCTCTCTGTGAAGGACGGCGTTCACCAGGCTTTCCCGTACCTCCTCCATAGATGAAATAAACCATCTCTAGATCAAAACCGGAGCTGAACGATTGCCCTGCAGCATTGATGATTACTACGGATACATCGTCGTCCTTCTCTACCTCGTCAATTGCTGCTATTAGATCGCCCATCATCTCTTGATTCATTGCATTCAACTTCTCCGGTCGATTCAAGGTGATGCGAGCAACTTTGCCCTCCTTTTTATACAAAATAGTCTTATCTTTTTGCTCAGCCATTTTCGTCCTCCTTTTTATTAGAATTTAACCTTCATTATTTGAAAACACCTTCGTTCAATAACTTCACAAACTCTTCATTGGAAAAACCTAGCACATCACTATAAATGTATTCATTATGCTGCCCAAGACAAGGCCCTGGCATTCGGATTCCGGCTGGGGTCTTGGATAACTTGTAAGGTGGGAGAGGGCACCTTAGTGAACCTAATACTGGGTGTGGTGGAGCTAATGGCCAATGATCTCTATGCCTTAGTTGAGGGTCAGTCCACATATCTTTATTACTCTTTACTACTCCAGCAGCCACTCCTTTTGACTGCATTAGAACCATCACTTCCTCAGCAGTAAAATTAAGTGTACATCCTTCTACTAGTCTGTCTAATTCCGCCTCATTCCTCTTCCGATTTAACGGGGTGGAGAATTTGTCATCTTTGCTCCATTCAGGCTCTCCGAGAATTTGACAGAAAGTTTTCCATTCATTTTTATTAGTTACTGCTATAGCACACCATCTATCTTCTCCCTTGCAGCAATAAGCATTATGAGGGACAGCGTAGCTGGATAAATTACCGCAGCGAGTTTGCTCTATAGAGTTAGAGCTATAATCTAACAGGGCCGTAGCTAAAAAAAGCAAGCCAACTTCAAGCTGTGATAAGTCAATGTACTGTCCTTTGCCCGTTCTCCGCTTATAATTAATGGCCGCCAGAATGGCAATTACCGCAAATTGAGGCGCAAGATAATCGGTATAAGCTGAGGGAATGCCAACCGGTTCTCTATCTGCCCAACCGGTGAAGTGAGTAAAGCCTGCCAAAGCTAAAGTTTGGAATCCCCATCCCGGATGAGTTCCATAACGCCCCGTCTGTCCTTGATTGCTGGTGCTGAGCATGATGATGTCTGGCTTGACCTTCTTTATTTCCTCGTAATCTAAGCCTCGCCTTTTCATCACCCCGGGTGTAAAGCTCTCAATAACTACATCAGCCCAAGCTGCCAATCTCTTGGCAATCTCTGGGCCTTTGGGGTGCTTCAAATCGAGGCTTACACCATATTTATCAGTATGTAATCTAGGGAAGCCGTAAGATCGATCCGGATGAACTATCCCATCCTTGAAGGGAATGGTTACTCTTATAAGGTCAAGGGCATACATTGATTCTACCTTTATTACCTCGGCACCGCAGTCAGCCAGATATTTTGTAGTCAGCGGTCCTACAACTTGAGTAGAAAAGTCGGCCACTTTTATCCCTTCCAAGGGGAGTTTGCTTGGCATTTAAATAACACTCCTTTCTCTCATAAGGATGGTCTCATCCTTAGAGAAGCCAAGCTCCTTCTCATAAATTTCCTCATTATGTTCACCAATGAGAGGAGCTCTAGTTAATCTCTGAAGAGGAGTCTCGCTAAACTTGCAAAAATCCCCGGGATGGACAATTGCGGAATTCAGTTCAGGATATTCAACTTGCGTCCAGAAACCTCTTTCAACAAGCTGTTCATATTCTAAAAGCTCTTTGGGAGTAAAGCCAGGGGATATATGCATCTCTTTAGCTATTGCGCGATTAAAAATCTCAGATTTAGTATGCTGCAAAAAGAATTTAATGAGGTGCTCCTCCCATTTGTCGGCTTCCTCTTGAGTCATTTTACCTAGATCAAAGGTTTGCCAATCCTTCACCTCTTTTAAGAATCCTGCCATTCCCTCCTCATCCATCCACTCTACCAAGGCAGCATTTGTTTTTGCCCCTAATCTTCCTCCGAATAATCTCCAGCCGAAATGACCGTCTTTGCATGGCCAGACGTCCCTTTGAGTGATATTGGCATGATGACGCCTTGCTCCTGATCTATGAGCTAAATATCCTGCAGCGTCCCAGAAATACATTTCAGGGAAATTCACTATATTGACGCACTCTTGCACTGAGACATCAATATATTGTCCCTCACCGCCCGATTCCTTCCAATGAAGAGCGATCATAGCCGCTGCCGCAGCTTGAGAGGCAGCATGAAAACAAGCTTGTTCTACGCTAACTCGAACAGGCGGACGATCTGGGTCACCACTAATATACATCATGCCTCCCATAGCCCAAGCTACGATATCGGTGGCTTTATAATTCTTATAAGGTCCGCTTTGACCAAACGGAGTGATAGAAACCATAATGAGCTCGGGGTTTATTTCGTTTAATCTCGAGTAGCCCAACCCTAAACTATCCAAGTAACCTGGGGGGAAGGATTCAATGATAAAATCAGCGGTCTCGACTAATCTCCTAAGTATTCCTTGTCCCTCTTCAGTCTCGATATTTAAGGTTATTCCTCGCTTATTAGTGTTATAAGCAAACCATCTGAGGCTTTTCTCTGCATCTGGAACATCACGATAAAATGGACCAATGTTCCTCGCCGGGTCGCCGCCCACTGGCTCGATTTTTATCACATCTGCCCCAAGGTCACCAAATATCTTGCCACATAGCCACCCTGTCTCCTCACTTAAATCTAAAACACGGTAAGAACCAAGTAAAAATTCCATCTTACCTCAATCCTTGAGCAAATGGCAAAAAGAGACTTAAGTCCAAATCAGTTATCCCTTCTAACACCCAACTTATATGTTATTTACTATAGACTGTCACCAAGACCTCATATTAGAGACTATTAGCTAGCAATCCCATGGTTTCTCTTTCTGACCTGGTGAGGCTAACTACTTGGCTACTCAAACTTAATCACCTCAGTTCAAAGGTCAATCATAAGCTTAGCGCGATAAGCTCCCGAGATGAGCATACTCCAACTCTTTTACCCAGCCAAAGCCTTTTAAAGCATGTGCTGGCATCTTCATTCGATAACTCCTGATTGTACAAGCTCTACGAACTCCTCGTCTGAAATACTGAGTAATCCTTGATAAACATATTCATTATCTTGCCCCAAGCAAGGTGCCGCTCTAAGCTGGTAAGGAGTTTTGGAAAGCAGTGCAGGCCATCCTTGATGATGGCAAGCTCCTATTTCCGCATGTTCTCTAATCGGAAGGTAGTCTCTAAATTTCACTTGAGGGTCATCAAAGATGTCTTGAGCTGTTTTTACCACAGCCGCAGCTACTCCCACAGCTTGCAATTTGGTCATGACGTCTTCCGGAGTTAAGTCGATTGTCCAAGCCTCTATTAACTTATCCAGCTCGTCCTCATTTTCTTTTCGAGCTAAAGCAGTAGCGAAGTTGGGGTGATTGATCCAGTCAAGTTCACCAGCCGTATCACAAAATGCTCGCCACTCCCGGTCATTGGTCACGGCGATAGTACACCAGCGATCATCACCTTTACAACAGTAAGCATTATGGGGAGCAAAACTGGAAGAGCGATTGCCAGACCGAGATTGCATTCTGTTATTAACCGTATAGTCCAAAATGGCTGGTGATAAAAAGTGGACACCAGTGTCTATTTGGGAGACATCAATATAAGCTCCCTTGTTTGTTCGTCTCCGATGATCAAGAGCAGCTAAAATGGCAGTAAGGGCATACCATGGGACAACAAGATCGCCATAGGCATCATAGCTTCCTACTGGGGCACGGTCGGGCCAGCCAACGTAGTTGGCAAAACCGGCGAGCCCCAGAGTATCAAACCCATAACCCGCGTAGCTCCCTTGTGGGCCGGCTCTACCCTGGATGGCGCAACTAATCATTATGATTCGCTGGTTTAACTGAATAAGATCCTCATAATCTAATTTCCACTCAGTTAATATACCCGGACGCATACCCTCTATTACCACATCTGATTTTGTAACTAATTGCTTAAAAATCTCTCTAGCCTTGGGCTTGTGGCGGCCCGTCACGCG
>JAXHSX010000001.1:0-9166 GCA_034190625.1 Chloroflexota bacterium | reverse complement strand
ATATGGCTTTAGGAGGTAGCACCAACTCGATTCTGCATCTTACTGCAATAGCCCATGAAGCTGGAATAGATTTTCCTTTATCCTGGTTAAACGAGATTAGTCAACATATTCCTCATATATGTAAGTTAAGTCCAGCAAGTGATTATCACATTGAAGATTTAGATTTAGCGGGTGGCATTTCAGCAGTGATGCAAGAACTGTCAAAATTGTTGAAACTTAAAGTAGAGACTGTGTTGGGAAAGCCGCTAGGGGAAGTGATAAAGGGAGTTCAGATTAAAAATAGAGAGGTAGTTCGCTACTTGTCAGAGCCTTACAATGCTACGGGTGGTATTGGTATACTGTTTGGAAATCTAGCACCTGAAGGTGCTGTGGTGAAAAGTGCCGCTGTAGCTCCTGAGATGCTGGTTCATCGGGGTCCAGCGAGAGTTTTCGACAGTGAAGAAGAGGCTACAGAAGCTATAATGGATAGGAAAATAGAACCTGGAGATATAGTTATCATTCGATATGAAGGTCCAAAGGGTGGCCCCGGAATGCGTGAAATGCTAACGCCTACTTCTCTTCTCAGTGGAATGGGAATGGATAAAGAGGTAGCTCTCATTACTGACGGGCGTTTTTCTGGAGCCACACGAGGGTCAGCTATTGGTCATGTATCTCCTGAAGCGGCAGAGAAAGGTCCCATAGCTGCCTTGAAGGATGGTGATATTATTAAAATAGATATACCTAACCGTAAAGTAGAAGTAGAATTAGACCAAAGGGAGATAGAACAACGGCTAAATTCATTGTCTCTTTTTGAACCGAAGATTAAAACGGGCTATCTTAGACGTTATAGTGCTAAAGTAACTTCAGCTAGTACAGGAGCAGTGTTCGACGACTAGCTAGCTGGTAAAATAGTATCCGTCAATGAGCGGAAGTCGTAGCGTTTGCTGTTTGGCTAGAATATCGTTAGAAGATATCTTATGAAAAAGACAGGTGCTCAGATTTTATGCGAGAGCCTGATAAGGGAAGGTACTGAGGTTATCTTTGGTATCATTGGTGGAGCTGTCCTACCAATATATGATACTTTTTCTCAGTATCCACAACTTCGGCATATAATGGCGCGTCATGAGCAAGGAGCAGTTCATGCTGCCGATGGTTATGCTAGAGTCGTTAGTAAAGCAGGGGTATGTATAGCTACTTCGGGGCCGGGGGCTACGAATTTTGTCACTGGCATTGCCAACGCTTATATGGACTCTGTCCCCCTCATAGCTATAACTGGTCAAGTAGCTAAAGCGTTTATTGGCAAAGATGGCTTCCAGGAAGCTGATATTACAGGTATTACGCTTCCTATCACTAAGCATAATTACCTTATTACCGATGTAAGGGAACTAGCTAAGACGATCAAAGAAGCTTTCTATATTGCCCAGACGGGTAGACCAGGACCTGTGCTTATTGATATACCAAGAGACATCCAACAGGAGAAAGCAGAATTTATTTATCCTGATAAGATTGATTTGCCTAGTTATAAATTTGTCTCTCGGGGACATGTGGCTCAAATTAAAAAAGCGGCAAAGGCTATCAATGAATCATCGCGCCCGATCATCATTGCCGGTAGAGGAGTGATTATCTCCCGAGCTTATGACGAGCTTAAAGAATTAGCTGAAAAAGCGCAAATCGCAGTAGTAAGCACTTTACTGGGTATCGCATCCTTCCCAGGGGATCATATACTCAATCTTGGTATGCTGGGAATGCATGGCACAGCTTATGCTAACATGGCGGTTCAGAATGCCGATCTTATTATTGCTATTGGCATGAGATTCGATGATAGGGCTACAGCGAATACCGAGGGTTTTGCTCCTCGATCGCGCATTATACACATCGATATTGATCCCGCTGAGATAGACAAAAACATACCAGCGAGCACTCCCATAGTCGGTGATGCTAAGACCGTACTGGAGGCTCTCAATAGGGAAGTAGAAAGTAAAAACCATTTAGATTGGTTGTCTCAGTTAGAGCAGTGGAAGTATGAACATCCATTAGTGGATATCGGAAAGGGTCATGATCTTCTGCCTCAATACGTTGTTCGCCAAATCTATGAAGCCACTCAGGGAGATGCCATAATAGTCACTGGAGTGGGGCAGAACCAGATGTGGGCAGCGCAGCGTTTTATCTATACCAAGCCGTACAGTTTTATTTCTGCAGGTGGTTTGGGACCTATGGGATTTGAACTCCCTGCAGCTATGGGCGCTAAAGTCGGCTGTTCCGATGAAGTAGTATGGTGCATTGCTGGCGACGGTGGTTTCCAGATGACTATTCAAGAGCTAGGCACGATAAGGGAGGAGAATATTGCCGTGAAGATAGCCATCATGAATAATGGCTATCTCGGCATGGTAAGACAATGGCAAGAGCTATTTTACGGACACCGTTATGTTGATACCAAACTTTGGAATCCTGATTTTGTTAAAATTGCTGAAGCATATGATATTCCCAGCATTAGAGTAAAATATAGGGAAGAAGTTGCTCCGGCTATAGATAAGGCAATGGAATGCCCTGGGCCGTTTCTTATTGACTTCCTTGTTGAGCCGGAGGAGAATGTCTTTCCCATGGTGCCGCCGGGGGAAAGCTTAACCAAGATTTTAGAGATACCAGAGGGTTTAGCTTTGCTGAAAAGGTAATAAGGACTAAAATAAAGGAAGGTAGATTGAATTTTAATACAAAACATACTCTGGTAGCTTTAGTAGAAGATAAACCAGGTGTGCTCAATCGGACGGTTAGTCTATTCCGTCGAAGGGGTTTTAACATACAAAGTTTAGCCGTTGGTACTAGTGAACAACCTGGCTTATCCCGCATGACCATTGTTGTTGATGGTGATTCTGCCATGGTAGAGCAAGTCAGGAAGCAGTTAGATAAACTAATCAATGTAGTCAAGGTTTCAGATATAACTAACGAAGGAATAGTAGCAAGGGAATTAGCTTTAATTAAGGTCAAAAGCAACACTTCGACAAGAAGTGAAATTATACAGATTGTTGATATTTTCAGAGCTAACATAGTGGATGTCGCCCCTGATTCATTGACAGTAGAGGTTACTGGAGATGAGGATAAAGTAGAATCTTTAATTAAGCTTCTTAAGAGTTTTGGCATTAAGGAAATTAGTCGTACTGGCAGAATCGCCCTAACTCGTGGTGCTACTAAGAGATAGCTTCATATTGGGTGTCCCTTGTCACCCACTTTTTTAATCTAGCAAGGGAAAGGAGGTATTATGGCTAAAATTTACTATGAGAAAGATGCTAACCTGGAGTTAATTAAGGGAAAGGCAGTTGGTATTATCGGCTTCGGAAGTCAGGGACATGCACATGCTCAAAATTTGAGGGATAGTGGTTGTCAGGTTGCTGTCGCCGAGGCGACAGGAAGTGAGGGCTGGAAAGCAGCACAAAGTGCTGGTTTTAAGGCAGCTAGCGCTGTAGAAGTAGCCAAGGAAGCAGATATCATCGTTATGCTAGTTTCTGATAATTTGCAAGCAAAAGTATATCATGAGTCGATTGAGAGGGAGATGAAGCAGGGTAAGACGTTGATGTTTGCCCACGGTTTTAATATTCACTATTCCCAGATTATACCACCTCCCGAAATCGATGTAAGCATGATAGCACCAAAATGTCCGGGGCATATGCTCAGAAGGCTTTACACGGAAGGTACGGGAGCTCCAGCATTGGTAGCTGTTCAGCAAGATGCTTCTGGAAAAGCAAAGGATATAGCCTTGGCCTATGCCAAAGGAATTGGTTGTGCTAAAGCTGGAGTTCTGGAAACGACATTTGCTGAGGAAACGGAGACTGACCTTTTTGGAGAACAGACAGTGCTTTGCGGCGGAATTAGCTCCCTGATTAAAGCTGGTTTTGAAACTCTGGTTGAATCCGGTTACCAACCGGAGATTGCCTACTTCGAGGTTTGTCATGAATTAAAGCTCATCATTGACCTGATATATCAAGGTGGCTTGAGTTACATGCGCTACTCGGTAAGTGATACTGCAGAATATGGCGATTATACTCGAGGGCCACGGGTTATCGATGACATGGTTAAAGAGGAGATGGGTGAAATCCTGGCAGAAATTCAGGATGGTACTTTTGCCAAGGAATGGATTTTGGAAAATCAAGCTGGTCGCCCTAGCTTCAATGCTATAAAACGACATGAAGCTGAACATCCAATCGAAGTCGTAGGGAAAAAACTTAGAGATATGATGCCCTGGCTGAAAGCGTAATAATCAGGTACTTAAGTACCTGATTCAGTTATTATTTACCTACTAGATCAGCTTCTTCACAAAGAGAGGCTGATACAAAAAGCTATCCAAAATAGCTATAATTGTTGGGAGGTGATGTAGAAGTGCTTGGACGAAGAATTTGATGAAGCTGAAGCATAATAATTATTGAGCATATTAGCGCATCAAATTATAAGAGAATCGAGCTGAGAATATTATGGACAGAGTAATCATCTTCGATACCACTCTGAGAGATGGAGAGCAGGCGGCAGGGGCAAGCTTGAACATCCAGGAAAAGCTAGAAATAGCAAGGCAACTGGACAGGCTTGGCATTGATGTTATCGAGGCTGGCTTTCCTGCCAGCTCGCCTGGCGATTTTGAGGCTGTTCATCTTATCGCTCAAGAGGTAAAACGCCCTACAATTTGTGCTCTATCCTCGGCTGATGCAACTGCGGTGGATAAAGCCTGGGAAGCAATTAAACAGGCATCTCATCCTCGAATCCATATCTTCCTCTCGGCTTCGGACATCCACCTTTCCTACCAACTCAGGAAGAGTCGTGGGGAAATTTTAGAGATGTCTCGAAGCATGGTAGCGCGAGCCAGGGAATATCTTGATGATGTTGAGTTCTCACCTATGGACGCCACTCGTACCGACCCTGCCTATATTTATCAGATACTGGAGGCGGTTATTGATGCTGGGGCAACGACGGTTAATATTCCTGATACCGTGGGATATACCATACCCCAGGAGTTTGGCAACTTGATTCAGGGCATATTAAACAATGTGCCCAATATCAACAAGGCTGTAATTAGCGTGCACTGTCATAATGACCTCGGACTGGCAGTGGCTAACAGCCTTGAGGCAATACGAAGAGGAGCGAGGCAAGTCGAATGTACCATCAATGGCATTGGAGAGCGCGCTGGTAATACCTCTTTGGAGGAAATTGTTATGGGATTAAAGACTCGCCAGGATTTCTTTAACCTGGCTGACAATATTAATACTACTCAAATTTACAGGGCAAGTCGACTGGTAAGTGAGCTCGTCGGTTTTTCTATCCAACCTAATAAGGCTATCATAGGAGCAAACGCTTTTCGCCACCAATCAGGTATTCATCAAGATGGTGTACTAAAAAAGCCTGTAACTTATGAAATTATGGATCCAAGGTCAATAGGTATTCCCTCGAGTACATTAGTGCTGAGCAAGTTGAGCGGCCGACACGGTTTTAAGGAACGATTAGCCGAGCTGGGCTATACTTTGAGCGGGGAAGCACTAAATCGCAGTTTTCAACGCTTCAAAGAGTTAGCTGATAGGAAGAAGGAGATTACCGATCGAGACCTTGAATCGGTGGTGGCTGAAGAAATTCGTATTACTACAGAGATATATCATCTGGACCACATTGAAGTTTCCTGCGGCAATCACAGTCTCCCTACAGCCACGGTTAGACTCATCGATCCAGACGGGCAAAATATGGCTGATGCTGCATTAGGCACAGGCCCTGTAGACGCTGTATGTAAAGCTATCAACCGTATAGTTGGTATACCCAATGAGCTCACAGAGTTTACTATTAAATCAGTTACCGAGGGGATTGATGCTATCGGTGAAGTGTTGGTAAGAATTGAAAGCGATGGAGTAACTTATACGGGTCGTGGCGCCTCAACCGATATCATTGTGGCTAGTGCTAAAGCTTACATGAATGCCTTGAACCGTTTGATGGCAACAAAGGAGACAGTTACAATCAGAGGAGCTGATGCAAAGAGCAAATCGAGAAATTAACATATTCAAGTTATTTTTTAATTCTTAGCTTATGAGTCTGAACATACAAGTAGAAATAGTCTTACGCCTGCTTCTAGCTGTTGGATTAGGAGCTGCTATCGGCTATCAACGGGTGCGAGCAGGCAAGACAGTGGGAATACGCACGCATATTTTGATTGCTATGGGATCAGCTCTGTTTACCTTAGTTTCTATATTTGGCTTCAGTTGTGCGGCCGATACCTCACGGGTCGCTGCTGGAATAGTAACGGGAATTGGTTTCATCGGTGCTGGGGTTATCTTCCGTGGCCCGCGTGGGGAAGAGCTGGCAGGGCTAACCACCGCGGCAGGCATTTGGGCTACTGCTGCCGTAGGTTTAGCTGCTGGTGCTGGTCTCTACATACTTTCGGCTGTTGCCACTGCTATCATTATAGGTATTCTAATGCTTCCCAGAATTCGTAGCTGAAAACATTAGGAAGGTAAGTTTTGACTTTAGCAGAGAAAATTTTAGCGGCCCATTGTGGCAGAAAAGAGGTTAAACCTGGCGAATTTATAAATGCCAGAGTTGATTTAGTCTTAGCTAATGATGTCACGGCACTACTAGCTATAAAAGAATTCCATCGGCTTGGAGTAAGTAAAGTATTTGATCCTAAAAAGGTAGTTATGGTGCCTGATCACTTTTGCCCTAATAGGGATATACAATCTGCCGAACAAGCAAAGTTAATGCGAGGTTTTGCTAAAGAACAGGAGCTGGTCTATTTTGAGGTAGGACGGATGGGAATTGAGCATGTGCTCTTACCGGAGCAGGGGCTTGTGTCGCCAGGACAAGTCATTGTTGGTGCTGATTCTCATACCTGCACTTATGGTGCATTAGGGGGTTTTGCTACCGGCATGGGCTCGACTGACATCGCTATGGCTATGGTCACGGGCGAGATATGGATGAAAATACCGTCAACTATAAAATTTGTCTATAATGGAAAGTTACCCAAATGGGTTGGTGGTAAAGACCTCGTCCTTTATACCATTGGCAATATTGGCGTTGATGGAGCACTTTACTCAGTTATGGAATTTGCCGGTAAGGCAATAGATGAACTATCAATAGATGGACGCTTTACTATGGCAAACATGGCAATTGAAGCCGGTGCTAAGGCAGGGATTTTCCACGTAGACGAAAAAACTAAAGAATACCTCCGGCATGCCATGGCGAGTCCTCTTTTCTTGTCATTGCGAGGGCAAAGCTCGGAGCAATCTCACAAGGTTATGCAATTTCCACCTTACTCAGTATACGAATCAGACAAAAATGCCGAATATGCCAAAATAGTTGAATATGATGTATCAAAGATCGAACCTCAGGTAGCCTTTCCTCCTCTTCCCTCCAACACCAAGCCTATAAGCCAGGTAGGCGAGATAAAACTAGATCAGGTGGTGATTGGTAGTTGTACCAATGGGCGACTTAGTGATTTAAGATTGGCAGCTACATTGCTTAAGGAGAGGAAAGTGCACCCTGATTTGAGATGCATCATTATTCCTGGCTCGCAGCAGGTTTATCTTCAATCCTTGAAGGAGGGATTGATAGAAGCCTTCATAGAAGCTGGAGCTGCAGTAAGCACTCCCACTTGTGGTCCCTGTCTTGGTGGGCATATGGGAGTGTTAGCTGCTGGTGAGCGATGTCTCTCTACTACCAACAGAAACTTCGTTGGCAGGATGGGAAGTCCGCAAGCTGAGGTATATTTAGCCAGCCCGGCAGTGGCCGCCGCCAGTGCCGTTTTGGGGAGGATTGCTAGCCCAGAGGAAATTACGAGTTACGAGGAGTGATACCGGTTAAGCTAGATTCCTTCATCATCTTTGCTACATATTGTGCAATAGCAGGGGAGGCAGTAAGTCCCGGAGATTCTATCCCGATTAGGTTTATCAAGCCGGGGAAACCCGCTCTATCTTCATGGACAATAACGAAATCACGGAAGGTTTCACCTGGTGTCTGAAGCTTAGGCCTAATGCCAACAAAGTCGGGTTCTAAATCTTCAAATTCAACAAAAGGGAGGAATCTTCTGGCTGAATTGTAAAAAGCTTTCTTCTGGGTTTCGTCAACTCTGTAATCTATCACTTCAACATAGCGAGCGTTGGGGCCGAGTCGCACTCTGTCATCAAGTCCCGGAGTTATATGAATCCCGAGTCCATTTTGTTCTGGAGTGGGGTACAGGAGCCTGCTGACAAGGTTCTTGTATCTTGAACTTAGGCTGAAGTACTCACCTTTGCAGTAATGAAGCTTATAATCCGATTCAATTATATCTAGCCCGGCAAGCTGGGCTATCTTGTCAGAGCTTAGGCCAGCAGCGTTTACCACAACGCGAGAGACAAGGGTGGAAATTCCTTCACGATCACTTATTCGAATCATATACTTTGCCCCCGCTTTTTCAATTCCTATTATCTCGGTATTGAAGACAAACGAAACTCCTCTTTCCCTTGCTTGACTGTAGAAAAATTTCAGTAGAGAATAGGAATCGATGACCCCCGTGGATGGGGAAAAGAGCCCCGCTTTTCCTTCAACATTCGGCTCGATCTGTTTAAGTTCTGCATGGGAAAGAAGCATTAAATCGTCAATTCCGTTTTTTCTCCCCTGTTTGTAAATCTCTTCAAGCTGGGGGAGTTCGTTTTCGTTTACGGCCAGGATAATCTTTCCCAGCTTTCTATAAGCGATACCATGCCTGTCGCAAAGATCATAGAGCAAACATTTCCCTTCGAGGCAAAACCTTGCTTTTAGAGAGTCTTCAGGATAGTGAAGCCCTGCATGAATGACTTCACTATTTCTACTGCTAGTCTCAAGCCCAAAGGTATGGTTCTTTTCAAAGACGAATACTTCCCCGCTTTGTTGCGCGATTTCACCAGCTATGGCTAAGCCAATAACCCCAGCACCGATAACGGCTATATCGACTTCAGTAGGCATTTATCCTTTTAACCAGCGGAATGACTGGCTCAATCTGCGTAGACTCAAGGCAGAATTCCCTCTTCAGGTTCTTATCTAGGCTCAGTGTTGAGCATAGTGAGATATACTGGAACACTATTGCGCCAGCGTGCTATCTCACTACACTCCTTAAATGACTTACGATCTTCCCATCCATAATGACGCTATGAACATATTGCTGCTTAGAGAATCGCTTTTGTCTCATCTTACGGCGAAGTTTCTACGAAGT